>NZ_JBEXHL010000014.1:0-267450 GCF_040607795.1 Amycolatopsis sp. NPDC005232
CCGCCGGACTACGCCACATGACCCGAGACACCACCCGACCACTCACCCTGCTCGGCATCCACCCCTAAAACACCAACGACTTTGCCGGAACCCTGCCCTGGGAGGGCGGGGGCGTGTTCGGGCCGGGGCGAGGTGGCGCACTGAACACCACCTGGGCCAACCCCGTACGGTCCCGGATCACCAGGAACGTCACGGATTTCAGGGTGCGCCGGCGGTGGAGCCAGCCGGCGATGGTCGTGGTGGTGCCGGTGTGCGTGGGCAGGTCGGCGACCAGGGTGCGAGGGAACATCCACTCTCCTCGAGCGAACTCGGCGACCCCTTGGGGGTGCGGGCGAGAAGGGAACTCGCGGTACCACCGCACCTTCGCCGCCGGGACAAAGGCGGCCTCGAAAAACTGGGCCCGGTGTCGGGGGCCGGCCGGCGGGGCATTGCCTCCCCGCTGCTCGGGAGTGTCTTCGCGGCGGGGACGCGGCGCCGCCTCTCAGCTATGGCGGCTCTCTGTGGGCGCGGGACCCCGCGCTACTCGGTTCCGTCAGCGCGTTGCGCGGAAGTCTAGGCACAGGCGCCACCGAACGTCGCGCGAATTAACCCGCCAGCCGTGCAGGACTTTCGACTTGCCGCGCCGAACGGTGACAAACAGCCGTTTCCAACGAATTCCACCGCGGCCACCCCGCCGCGTTCACCCGGCTGGCGCAGTGGTCCACGCAACCCCGTCGGGCCGGCTCATCCGAGCAGCTGAAGCCGAACGGGTGAGTGGTTCGTACATCGGTTCGTCCCAATCCGTGCTCCATCCGAAGGACCGCCCACGACGCCCCAAAGAACAGTTTTCCCAGGTCACTCCGGCATTTAGGGGCTTTTGCCGGGATCGTTACCATCCCTCCATCGTTGACCCCTTCGTTCGCCCTGACCTAATTTGTTGCCCCACCAGACGAACTTGGCGGTGTCAGCGTGGACTCCTCCCTGCCTCTGAGACCCATCGGCCCACCGCGGCCGGCGGATCAGGCCTCGGTGCGGCGCAGCAACCTCGCGCTCGTGCTGCGGCACCTGCGTGACGCCGGGCCGCGGTCGCGGGCGGGCATCGCGGCGGAGACGGGGCTGAACAAGGCCACGGTGTCGAGCCTCGTCGCGGAGCTGGTCGAGCGCGGGCTGGCGCGGGAGGGCGAGCTGGAACGCGCGGGCGCGGTCGGGCGGCCGGGCACGATCGTGGAGCTCGACGGGCGCGGGGTGGGCGGCGTCGGCGTGGAGGTGAACGTCGACTACCTCACCGCGCTGGCGCTGGATCTCACCGGCACCGTCCTGTTCGAACAGCGCGTGGCGCTCGACGTGCAAGCGCTTCCTCCGGCCAAGGTCCTCGACGCGACGGCCGAGCTGGCCGCGAGAGCGCTCAGGGAATGCCGCCGTCTCAAGGTCTCGCCGGTCGGGCTGACGCTGGCGATTCCGGCCCTCGTCGACGTGGAAGCCGGCACCGTGGCGTTCGCGCCCAACCTGCACTGGACCGACGTCCCCGTGGTCACCGGCCTGACCGAACGGCTCACCCACCGCCTCGGCCGCCTGGGATTCCCCGTCCGCATGGCCAACGACGCCAACCTCGGCGCGCTCGGCGAGCACGCGATGGGCAGCGTCGCCGGCACTGCGGACCTCGTGTACCTCACCGGCGAGATCGGCGTCGGCGGCGGCGTGATCTCCGGCGGCAGGCTCCTCGGTGGCGCGGAAGGGTTTTCCGGCGAGATCGGCCACATCCAACTCGATCCGAACGGCCGGCGCTGTGGCTGTGGCAGGCGCGGCTGCTGGGAGACGATCGTGGGCCTCGCCGGGATGCTGCGGCTCGCGGCCGAGCCCAACGACCCGGTGCACGACCCCTCGTTGGACCTCGAACAGCGCCTCGACATGGTGCGCCGCCGCGCGGAGCTGAAAGACCGCCGCACGCTCGACGCGCTGGCCCAGGTGGGCACAGGGCTCGGCGTCGGCGCGGCCGTGCTCGTGAACGTGTTCAACCCGCGCGTGGTGCTGCTCGGCGGTTACTTCGCGCAGCTCGGCCCATACCTGCTCGGCCCGATGATGGCCGAGCTCAAGGCCCGCGTGGTCGCGCCCGACATCGGCGGCTGCCGCGTGGAGCTGTCGTGGCTGGGCTTCTCGGCCGCCTCGCGCGGCGGGGCCCACGTGGCGCTGGAAGCCGTGTTCGACGACCCCGCGCGGGTTGTCGCCGGAGCAGGGGAGAGGGACAGCGGATGACGCTTCTCGAAATGACGGGGATCGGCAAGGGTTTCCCCGGCGTGCGCGCGCTCGACGACGTCGAGCTGAGCGTGGCCGAAGGGGAAGTGCACTGCCTGCTGGGCCAGAACGGCGCCGGCAAGTCCACGTTGATCAAGGTGCTCGCCGGCGCGCACCGGCCCGACGCGGGGGAGATCCGCGTCGGCGGCGAGCCCGTGGAGCTGCCCAACCCGACCGCCGCCATCAAGTGCGGCATCGCCACGCTGTACCAGGAGCTCGACCTCGTCGACGGGCTTTCCGTGGCGGAGAACATCTTCCTCGGCCACGAGCAGGCCAGCGGGGGCTGGGTGCACCGCGCGACGATGCGCGCCGAGGCGCGAAAACTCCTGAACCGGCTGGGGCACCAGGAGATCCGCGTGGAACGCGAGGTCGGCTCGCTCTCGGCCGCGGGCAAGCAGATCGTGAGCCTCGCCCGCGCACTCTCGCTCGACGCGCGCCTGATCGTGCTCGACGAACCTTCGGCCGTCCTCGCCAGCGACGAGGTCGCGAACCTCTTCCGCGTGATCCGCGGCCTCACCGAACGCGGCGTCGCCGTCGTCTACATCTCCCACCGGCTCGAAGAGATCCGCGAGATCGGCGACCGCGTCACGGTCCTCAAAGACGGCCACACCGTCGCCACCGGACTCCCGGCCCGCACCACGCCGACCACCGAGCTGGTCGCGCTGATGACCGGCCGCCGCGTCGAATACCTCTTCCCGCCCCGGCCCGCCGAAGACGCGTTCGACGACCGCCCGGTGCTGCTGGAGGTCGAGGACCTCACCGTGGCCGGCTCGTTCGAAGACGTGGCGTTCACCGTGCGGGAAGGCGAGATCGTCGGCCTCGCGGGACTCGTGGGGTCGGGCCGGTCCGAAGTCCTCGAAACCGTCTACGGGGCAAGGAAACCCACCACCGGCCAGGTGAAGCTCGCCGGCAAACCCCTGCGGAACGGCGTGACGTCGGCCGTCCGCGCCGGCCTCGGCCTGGCGCCGGAGGAACGCAAGAGCCAGGCCCTGCTGCTGCAGGAGTCCGTGGCCCGCAACGTTTCCCTCGCCTCGCTGCGGCGTTACGCGCGGTTCGGCTGGTTCAACTCCCGCGCCGAGACCACCGCCGTCCGCCGCCACACCGAGGCCCTCGACCTGCGCCCGCCCGACATCCGCCGGCCCGCGGGGAAGCTCTCGGGCGGCAACCAGCAGAAGGCCGTGCTCGCGCGCTGGCTGCTCAAGGGCTGCCGCGTGCTGCTGCTCGACGAGCCGACCCGCGGGGTCGACGTCGGCGCGCGGGCCGAGCTGTACCGCGTGATCCGCGAACTGGCCGATTCCGGCGTCGCGATCGTGCTCGTCTCGAGTGAACTGCCGGAGGTGCTCGGCCTGGCCGACCGGGTGCTGGTGCTGCGCGAAGGCCGCGTGCTCACCGAGGCGCGCGGACGCGACCTCGACGAATCGGCCGTGCTCGATCTCATCCTCGAGGAGCAGGAGCGTGCGGAATGAACGCTGAACAGGCGGTGGCAACCGAACGTGCGCGCGGGTTCTCGGTGCGGCTGCGGGAGGCGCGCAACCTCGGCTTGGTCGGCGTGCTGGCCGTGCTGGTGCTGATCGGCGCGCTGACCCAACCGGGACAGTTCCTCACCACGGGCACGCTCGTGCTGGTACTGGTGCAGGCTTCGGTGATCGGCGTGATCACCGTGGGCATGACGTTCGTGATCATCGGCGGCGGCATCGACCTGTCCGTCGGCGCGGTGGTGGCGCTCGCGACGGTGTGGGCGACCACGCGCTCGACCCAGCAGTTCGGCATTACCGGGATCGTGTTCACCGCCGTGGCCGTCGGGGTCGGCTGCGGCCTGGTCAGCGGGCTGCTCATCGCGTACGGCCGGCTGGTCGCGTTCATCGGCACGCTGGCGATGCTCGCGTCGGCCCGCGGCCTGGCGATCCAGCTCTCGCAAGGCCGCACACAGACCGTGACGTCGAGCAACCAGGCGCTCGTCGACCTCGGTTACCAGGACAGCTACGTGCTCGGTATCCCGCCGCTGGTACTGATCTTCGCGGCCGTCGCGATCATCGGCTGGCTCGTGCTCAACCGCACCACCTTCGGCCGCCGCACCTACGCGATCGGCGGCAACCTGGAGGCCGCGCGGCTCGCGGGCATCAACGTGAAGCTGCACACCTGCCTGCTGTACGTCCTATCAGGACTGTGCTGCGGCATCGCCAGCGTGATGCTGATCATCCTCACCTCCAGCGGCACGTCGGGCAACGGCAACCTCTACGAGCTCGACGCCATCGCCGCGGTGATCATCGGCGGCACCCTGCTCTCCGGCGGCCGCGGCACGCTCGTCGGCTCCGTGCTCGGGGTGCTCGTGTTCACGGTCATCAGCGTGCTGTTCACCCTCAACAACCTGCCCACGGCCGTACAGCAGCTGGCCAAGGGCGTGATCATCGTGCTCGCCGTGCTCGTGCAGCGGCGGGCTTCGCTCTACTCGAGTGAGAGGACCACCCGATGAACACCGACATCCGCCGCCGCGCGTTCCTGACCGGAGCGACCCTCGCGGGCGTGGGCGCGCTCGCCGCGTGCACGAGCAACGAGGAGCCACCGCCCGCCGCCGCGACCGCACCCCAAGGCGCCCAGGACGCGCCGGGCAAGAGAGTCACGGTCGGGTTCGCCGGGCCGCAGGCCGACCACGGCTGGCTCAACGCGATCACCGTCAACGCGCGGGCCGAAGCGCAGCGCCATCCCGACGTGGAGCTCGTCGTCGCCGAGGGGTCGAACGACGCCGCCACGCAGTCGGCGCAGATCGACGCGCTGATCAACCGCAAGGTCGACGTGCTCGTGGTGCTGCCGGCCGATGGCAAGCAGCTCACGCCGGCCGGGCGCAAGGCGATGAACGCGGGCATCCCCGTGATCAACCTCGACCGGATCTTCGACTCGCCGCAGGCCTACCGCACGTGGGTGGGCGGCGACAACTACCGCATGGGCGTGAACGCGGGCAACTACATCGGCCAGCAGCTCAACGGGCAGGGCACCGTGCTCGAGCTCGCCGGCATCGACACGCTCGAGCTCACCCGCCAGCGCACGCAGGGCTTCGACGACGCGCTGGCCAACTACCCGGGGATCCGCAAGGTCGGCCGTGCCGCCGCCGAGTTCACCGTGCCGACCGGGCAGGCCCGCATGGCCGAGCTGCTGCAGGCGCACCCGCAGTTCAACGCGGTCTGGAACCACGACGACGACCAGGGTGTGGGTGCGCTGCAGGCCGTGCGCCAGGTCGGGCGGTCGGACTTCCTGATGGTCGGCGGCGCCGGGTCGAAGGCCGCGATGGAGGCGATCAAGAGCGACAACTCGGTGCTCAAGGCCACTGTGCTCTACCCGCCGACGATGGCCGCGTCCGCCGTGCGCCTCGCGCGGCTGCTCGGGCAGACGAAGGGCGTGTCGGACCTGGCGGAGCAGGAGATCCCCGCTTCGGTGACCACGTTCTCGGCGGTGGTGACCAAGGAGAACGTGGACAAGTACCTGCCGGTTTCCTTCGAGTGAAAGGGTTTTCGATGGCCGGGCAGATCGGCGTCGGGATGGTGGGCTACGCCTTCATGGGCGCGGCCCACTCCCAGGCGTGGCGGACCGTGCACCACGCCTTCGACGTGCCGCTGACGCCGCGGATGGCGGTGTTGTGCGGACGTGACGCCGCGGCGGCGTCGGCTGCCGCGGAGAAGCTCGGCTGGGCTTCCGTGGAGACGGACTGGAAACGGCTGGTGGAGTCCGACGAGGTGGGGATCGTCGACATCTGCACGCCGGGGGACACGCACGCGGAGATCGCCCTGGCCGCGCTCGCCGCGGGCAAGCACGTGCTGTGTGAGAAGCCGCTGGCCAACACCGTTGCCGAAGCCGCGGCGATGGCCGCCGCCGCCGAGGAGGCGACCGCTCGAGGGGTGCGGTCGATGGTGGCGTTCAACTACCGGCGCGTGCCGGCGCTGGCTTTCGCGCGGTCGCTGGTGGCCGACGGGAGGCTGGGCGAGCTGCGGCACGTGCGGGCGCAGTACCTGCAGGACTGGATCGTCGATCCCGAGTTCCCGTTGGTGTGGCGGCTGCAGAAGGAGCGCGCGGGGTCGGGCGCGCTCGGCGACATCGGCGCGCACATCGTGGATCTCGCGCAGTTCCTGACCGGGTCGCGGATTTCGGGCGTGAGCGCGGTGACGGAGACGTTCGTGCGCGAGCGGCCGCTGGTCGCTTCGTCGTCGGGGCTGGCGGCTTCCTCGGCGGCTGCGCGGGGCGAGGTGACGGTGGACGACGCCGCGCTGTTCACCGCGCGGTTCGCGTCAGGCGCGCTGGGCAGCTTCGAGGCGACGCGGTTCGCGGCCGGGCGCAAGAACTCGATGCGGATCGAGCTCAACGGTTCCGAGGGCAGCCTCGCCTTCGATTTCGAGGCCATGAACGAGCTGTACTTCCACGACCACACACTGGATCCGTCGGTCGCCGGGTTCCGCCGGATCCTCGTGACCGAGCCGGAGCACCCGTACGTCGGCGCGTGGTGGCCGCCGGGCCACGGCCTGGGTTACGAGCACACCTTCACCCACGAGGTGCGCGATTTCCTCGTGGCGCTCGCTTCGGGCACCGACCCGGCGCCGTCGTTCGCCGACGGGCTGCAGGTGCAGCGCGTGCTCGACGCGGTGGAACGCAGCGCCGCCGCCGATTCCGTGTGGACCGTTGTCTGATCAGGAGGTTTTTTCGATGGCACGACCGCTGACGCTGTTCACCGGGCAGTGGGCCGACCTGCCCTTCGAGGAGGTCTGCCGCCTCGCGAGCGGCTGGGGCTACGACGGCCTCGAGCTCGCCTGCTGGGGTGACCACTTCGAAGTCGACAAAGCGCTTTCCGATGACGGGTACGTGCAGTCCAAACGGGACACGCTGGCCAAGTACGACCTTCGCGTGTGGACGATCTCCAACCACCTGGTGGGCCAGGCCGTGTGCGACCACCCCATCGACGAGCGCCACGAGGCCATCCTGCCCGCCCGCATCTGGGGCGACGGGTCACCGGAGGGCGTGCGCCGGCGGGCGGCCGCGGAGATGCAGGACACCGCGCGGGCGGCCGCTTTGCTGGGCGTGTCCACTGTGGTCGGTTTCACGGGATCGTCCATCTGGCACACCGTGGCGATGTTCCCGCCGGTGCCGCAGTCGATGATCGACCGCGGCTACGAGGACTTCGCGGCCCGCTGGAACCCGATCCTCGACGTGTTCGACGAGGTCGGCGTCCGCTTCGCCCACGAGGTCCACCCGAGCGAGATCGCCTACGACTACTGGACGACCGTGCGCACGTTGGAGGCGATCGGCCACCGCCCGGCCTTCGGCCTGAACTTCGACCCGTCCCACTTCGTCTGGCAGGACCTCGACCCCGTGGGTTTCCTGTGGGATTTCAAGGACCGCATTTACCACGTGGACTGCAAGGAAGCCCGCAAGCAGCTCAACGGCCGCAACGGCAGGCTGGGTTCGCACCTCCCGTGGGCCGACCCGCGCCGCGGCTGGGACTTCGTCTCGACCGGCCACGGCGACGTCCCGTGGGAAGACGTCTTCCGCATGCTCAACGCCATCGCCTACGACGGCCCCATCTCGATCGAATGGGAAGACGCCGGCATGGACCGGCTGACCGGCGCGCCGGAGGCGTTGGAGTTCGTGAAGCGGTTGAACTTCACACCCCCGACGGCGGCGTTCGACGCGGCTTTCTCGTCGAAGCCTTAGGTCTGTCGGACCGGCGTGGCCCTCAGGTCAGGCGGTTGGCGATCATGATGATGACGACCACCAGCGTGAGGGCCGCGAACACCATGCCCACGATGGCCAGCGCCTTCATCCGCCGCCGTCCCACGCACGCGGCGATGCCCAAAGCGAGCGCCACCAGTGCGAACGGCAGCCCGATCCAGGCCCGGAGGTCGAGCGTGCCACCCAGGCGCGCGTCGTCCATCGCGACCGGCAGGAACGGGACGATCAGGCCCGCGATCCCGACCACGAACGCCAGCACGGCGGGCACGCCGCTCTTCAACGGCCCTTGCTGAAGCATCCCGGGCTGCCCGGTCCACTGCTGCTGCGGCCCGGGGTGCGGAGCGAGGCCGGATTGCGGCGGCAGTGCGACCGAGGGCGGCTGCGGCACCGCGGCGGGCGTGGACCACGCCTGCTGCGTCCCGCCACTCAGCCGCCCGGCCTCGGCCGCGGGCGGCTGCCCCGGCGTGTACCGCAACACGGGCCCTTGCGGCGGCGGCGGGAAACTCGCGTCCGGCTGGGTTTCCGGCGTGCCCGGGCTCTGCTGTGGACCGTCGGTCATGGTGGGGACTCCTCGGTGGCGGGGACCGCGCTGGCGAGATCACAAGATAGTCGTCTCGACCACCTCGCGACCAGCAAACGGCCTATCCCGCCACCGGGGAAATCCGTCACCGGGTGCCGAGCAGGTGCTCCAATGCCAGCTGGTTCAGCCGGGTGAAGTGGTAGCCCCGCTTACCCGCCGCCTCGACGTCGAACGAGTCCGCGGCCAGGTCGTCCAGCGTCTCGCCGGGGGCGACCGTCGGGACCGACAGCTCGTCGACGCGCGAAGCCGACAGCGCCGCGGCCACCTCGGGGTCCGCCCGGAACGCGGCGGCCTTTTCCTTCAGGATCAAGTACATCCGCATGTTCGCGGCGGCCGAATCCCAGACGTCCGAAGCGTCCTCGGTGCGCAGCGGCTTGTAGTCGAAGTGCCGCGGGCCGTCGTAGCCGGCGCTCTCCAGCAGGTCCACCAGGAAGAACGCCGAAGTCAGGTCGCCGTGGCCGAAGATGAGGTCCTGGTCGTACTTGGGACCGTGCTGGCCGTTGAGGTCGATGTGGAAGAGCTTGCCCTGCCACAGGGCCTGCGCGATGCCGTGCACGAAGTTCAGGCCGGCCATCTGCTCGTGGCCGACCTCGGGGTTCAGGCCGAACAGCTCGGGTCGCTCCAGCTGCGAGATGAGGCCGAGCGCGTGCCCGATCGTGGGCAGGAGGATGTCGCCGCGCGGTTCGTTGGGCTTGGGCTCCAGCGCGAACCGGATGGCGTAGCCCTGGGACACGGCGTGGTCGGCCAGGAGGTCGAGGCCCTCCTTGTAGCGGTCCAGCGCGGCGCGCACGTCCTTCGCCGCGTCGGACTCGGCGCCCTCGCGGCCGCCCCACAGCACGTACGTGGAGGCGCCCAGCTCGGCGGCCAGGTCGAGATTGCGGCGCACCTTCGTCAGCGCGTACCGGCGGATGTCGCGGTCGTTGCTGGTCAGGCCGCCGTCCTTGAACACGGGGTGCGTGAACAGGTTGGTGGTCGCCATCGGCACCTTCAGGCCCGTGGCCTCCAGCGCCGCCTTGAACTTCTTGATGGCCGCGTCGCGGTCGGGCTCGGTGGCGAGCAGGTCGTCGTCGTGGAAAGACACGCCGTACGCGCCCAGCTCGGCCAGGCGGTGCACGCTCTCCACCGGGTCCAGCGCCGGCCGCGTCGCCACGCCGAACGGGTCGGCGGCCTGCCAGCCCACGGTCCACAGGCCGAACGAGAACTTGTCGTCCGGAGTGGGCGCGAAGTCGGTCATGACGGTCCCCTTCAATCAAGTACCATTTAGTTCACGTTGTAGACTAAATATGCGCCCCGCAGGCCCGCCCGTCAAGGGCCGTCGCTTCACCGGGGCCTCGGTACAGTTCCGGGAGGAGGCCACGGCGATGACGCAGGCGGTGCGGCACGACTCGATGCGCGCGCGCAACCTCGAGCTGGTGCTTGGCGAGGTCGCCGGGCGCGGCCCGCTCACCCGCGCGGCGCTCGCGGAGCTCACCGGCCTCACCAAGTCCACCGTGTCGAAGCTCGTCGGCGACCTGCTCGACGCCGGTTTCCTCGCCGAAACGGGCCCGGCCCGCGCGGGCGAACGCGGCCGCCCCGGCGTCGAGGTCGTGCTGTCCGGCGCGCGCGTGGCGTCGCTGGGGCTGGAGATCAACGTCGACTACCTCGCCGTCTGCCTGCTCGACCTCGCCCGCACCGTGCGCTTCACGGAGCGCCGCGAGCGTGACAACCGCGGTTCCCGCCCTGAGGAAGTGCTGGGGGAGCTGCAAAACCTCGCCGAGACGGCCCTCGCCGCGGCTGAAAATCTGACCGTCGCCGGGGCCGTCCTCGCCGTGTCCGGCCCGGTCGGCGACGGCGTGCTGTTCAGCGCCCCCAACCTCGGCTGGAGCGACGTCCGCGCCGCCGACATGCTGCACCTGCCCGTGCCCGTCACCCTCGACAACGAGGCCAACCTCGGCGCCCTGGGCGAGCTCTGGTTCGGCGCCGGCCCGTCCGACTTCCTGTTCGTCTCCGGCGAGGTCGGCATCGGCGCGGGCCTGGTCGTGGACTCGGCGCTGTTCCCCGGCACCCACGGTCTCGCCGGCGAGCTCGGCCACGTCGTCGTCTCCCCGGCGGGCCCGCGTTGCCGCTGCGGCGCGTCCGGCTGCCTGGAAACCTATGCGGGACAAGAGGCTCTGCTCGAAGCGGCGGGCGTCACGAGTGTCCACGACCTGCTGCACAACCTCGAGACCAACGACCCCACCGCCTCCAGGGCCACCACCGCGGCGGGCGAAGCGCTCGGCCTCGCGCTGTCCTCGGCGGTCAACCTGCTCGACCTCGACCACGTGGTGCTCGGCGGTGTCTTCGCCCCGCTCTTCCCGTGGCTCGCCCCCGCCGCGGAAACCGTGCTGGCGGGCCGCCTGGGCCACCTGCGCGGCTCGGTCCCGACGCTCGCACCGTCCACTGTGGGCGGTGATGCCGCCACCTTGGGCGCGGCCGGGCGGACCATCCACCACGTGCTGGCCGACCCGGGCCCGTTCCTCACTCGCGCGTGACCCCGGCTCATCCACGACGGGTGAGGTGACTGCGGCACCGGCGGGCCGACGATGACGGCGAAGGCCCGCCGAATCGAGGTGTTCGATGACTGCCCAGCCGACTGCCCGAACACCCGACCAGACGCGCGTGCGCCACGCCGAAGTCGCATTGCGCTCGATCGGCCAGCCGAACTCCGTGGCCCGCGAGTTCGACTTCTGGAACGACCGCTACGAGGGGCGGCGGCTGTTCTCCGAGCTGTTCGGCACCTTCCTGCTGGTCCTCGTCGCCGTGGGCGGCGGAGTCGTCAACGCCCGGTTCGGCGGCTCGGCGATCCCGACGTCGGCGCAGGTCGTGGCCCCCGCGTTGATGGTCGCCGCGATCATCCTGTTCATGGGCACGGTCTCGGGCGCCCACCTCAACCCGGCGGTGACGCTCGCGTTCGCGGCGCGCGGTGACTTCCCCTGGAAGCGCGTGCCCGCGTACATCCTGGCGCAGTTCGTCGGCGCGGCGCTGGCCACGCTGCTGCTGTGGGCCCTGCTCGGCAAGCAGGGCGACGCCGGGCTGACGCTGCCCGGCAGCGGGATCAGCACCGTCACGGCGATGCTGTGGGAGCTGGTGCTGACCACGGGCCTGGTGAGCGTGATCCTGGGCAGTGCCTCGGGGGCCCAGCAGGTCGGGCCGCTGGCGGCGATCGCCGTGGGCAGCTACATCGCGCTGGCCGGGTTGTGGGGAGCGCCGGTGAGCGGCGCGTCGATGAACCCGGCGCGCTCGCTCGGGCCCGCGCTGGTGCTCGGCGACTGGACGTCGTGGTGGGCGTATCTGGCCGGCCCGATCGCCGGGGGCTCATCGCGGTGGGGATCGCCTACATCCTGCGCGGCACCGGAGGCGGCCGCAGCGGGGAGAAGGCGGCGCAGGGCGTGCTTCCGGGGAGCGCGGTGCCGCGCTCCCCGGAGAACACCTAGCTCACCGAACGCACCAGCACGATGCCGCTGCCCACGGTCGCGCCCGCGTCGTCGACCACCGAGAGCTGACCGCGCAGCACACGGCCCGCGCCCGGGGCGGCCGAGGCTGTCACGACACCCGGCACGGTCCACGTGGTGCCCGAGGCGTGCGCGGCGACCGGGTCGGTCACCGTGACGCCGCCGAACGACGGGTTCACGAACACGTCCAGGTAGTCGTACGCCGTGGTCCCGGTGGGCACGGAGTACCCGTCGACGACCGCGATCCACGCGCCCGCAACCGGGTTCTGGACCGTCACCGACTCCTCGGAGTCACCGTCGGCGCTCTGGCCCGCGAGGACGCACGAACCGCTGCTGCAGTTGTACACCGACAGGTCCAGGTCGGCGGCGGTGTCGGCGGTGTTGCCGATCGTCACCGTCAGCGACGTCGAACCCGGCAGCACGGTCAGCGGCGTCTGCGCCGACTGGTCCTGCGCGATCGTCGGCCGCGTGATCTTCGCGCTGCCGAACGTACTGCCCACCACGTGCCCGGTGAACGCCTTGAGCGAGTTCTTCACCGTGTACGTGCGATCCACCCCGGTACCCAGCGGAGCCGACGCGATGTCGTCCGGGTTCGGCGTGATCGCGGTGCCCAGCGCGGAAACCGTCAGCTTGTACGGCGCGGTGTCCACATCGGACGTCCGGCGCGCCTCCACCGTGATCTCCCAGACGCCCGGCAGCGGGTTGGTCAGCGTGCGGCTGGTCGGCGTGCCGCCGACACATCCCGCGCCCGCGTCGGGGTTGTAGCAGTTGGTGGAGGTGTTGCTGTCGACCGGAACGCCGGTCGGGTCGTAGCGCAGGAAGCGCACCTGGCCCTTGCCGGGGTCACCACCACCGGTCAGGTCGACCTGCAGCGAGCTCGCACCCTGCGGCACGCGCAGGAAGTAGCTCACCGACTGGTTGCGCGCGATCGTGCCCGACGCGGTGAAGGTGCCCGACGAGGCGAACTCAGCCGGCGCGAAGACCGTGTTCATGGTCTGCACGTCGACGCCGATCGTCAGCGGGTTGTCGAGGTACAGCAGCGCCGAATGCGCACCGGCCTGTTTGGGGTTCACCTTCACCTGGAAGGAAACGGGCTTGTTCAGTGGCAAAGACACCAGGGAACCCGAGGAGAATGTTCCGTCGTTGCCCACCCAGCGTGCGAAATACACCACCGGACGAGAAGAACCGGACGTGCGCGTGAGCGTGTACGTGCGCGTGTAGGACTTTCCGACGGTCACGCCCTCGCGGTCGTGGATGCCGACGCCGACGCCCGGGGTGGGCTTGAGCAGGTTGGCCTGCACCGTGTGCACGTCGACCGCGGTGGTCACCGCGTCCGGCTTCGGGTTCAGCGACAGCGCGACCCACGCGGCGGGCACGTTGAACAGCCCGGCGCCCTGCTCGTACGCGCCGATGCCCGGCACGAAACGCGCCGTGGACTTGATCGCCGAGCGCAGCGCCGCGACCGGCGGACGCTGGCCGTGGTGCGTCGCCTTGTACGCGCTCACCAGCAGAGCCGCCGCGCCCGTCGCCTGCGGTGAGGCCATCGACGTGCCCTGAAGCATCGCGTACCCGGCGGGCAGCTGGTACGTGCCCGCGACCGGACCCGGCGCCTCCCACCGCGGCACGGTGGAGATCGCCGCGCCGGGCGCGATGATGTCCGGCTTGAAGCCACCGTCTTCGCGCGGACCGCGCGAGGAGAACGGGTGCAGCGCCTCGGCCTTCGACACCTTCGAGCCGTAGTTCGACAGCCACGTCTCGCGCGTGATGTACGAGCCGACACTGATCGCGTCCGTGGCCACCGACGGGTCGCCGACCGAGTTCGCGCCCGCGCCGGAGTTGCCCGCGGAGATGAAGATCTGCACGTTGTACTCGGCGATCGTGCGGTTGTAGAGCTCCGCGCGCGCGTTGTTGCCGTCGTTGAGCGCGGGCAGGCCGCCGATGGAGATGTTGATGACGTCGGCGCCGTGGCTCGCGGCGTAGACCACGCCGTCGAGCAGACCGCTGGAGGTGCACGAGTCCGTGGTGAGACACACCTTCACGGCCATCACGTTCGCACCCGGGGCGGCACCGTCCATCTTGCCGCCGAACAGGTCGTTGCCCGTCGCGATGCCGGCCACGTGCGTGCCGTGCTCGGCGCCCGCGATGCCGATGTTCACGAAGCCCGGCTTGTCGGTCTGCACCACGAACGCCATGCGCTCGGCGCGGTCGGTGGCGGGGTTGTCGGTGCCGAAGTAGCCGACGTCGAAGTTCTTGGCGTAGTCCGACATCGGCTTCTCGTCGGTGAAGTCGCCGTCGCCGTCGAGGTCCACGCGCACCTGCTTGGTGGCGGTGTCGAGCAGCACGCCCCACGAGTCGGCGCGGTCGCCGTCGCGGTTGAGGTCGCCGCCGGTCTCACTGCCGGCGCCGCCGAGGTCGCCCGCGGTCTCCTTGAACAGGCCGAAGGTGTACGGGCCGCCGGTGGCGGGCGAGGTCCAGTCGCGGCCGTTCGACGCGAAGGTGCCGGTGTAGGTCTGGGTGGACTGCTGTACCCACGTGCCGTCGCCGGAGTTGGTGGCGTTGGCGTCGTACCAGTCGACGATCTTGCGGTCGCCGTGGCTGGTCTTGGCCAGCGCGGGGCTGTCGAGGTCGACGCCGGAGTCGAGCACGGCGACGGTGGTGCCCTTGCCGTCCCAGCCGCCGAAGGTCTGGCCGAACTGCGCGGCGTAGGTGTCGCCGGTGGGCAGGTACGGGTTCACGCGCGGGGTGTTCTTGCCCGGAGCCGGCTGCGGGATCGGGTTGGCCGCGCCTTCGGGCTTCGGGTCGTCGCGGTGGATGAGACCGTCGACGTCCACGGCGTTCACCGACTTGAGCTTCGCGGCCTTCTCGGCGTTCGCGACGGGCACGGAGACCTTGACGTAGTCGAGCTTCGCGTCCGTGGACTCGACCACGCCGCCGAGGGCCTTGAGGTCGTTCACGGCGGCGCTCGAGCGGCCGCGCTCGGCGGCGACCAGCAGCGTCACGGTGCGCTTGCCGGCCCGCTGGGCTTCGGCGACGAGCGCGCGGTCACCGTCGTCGAGGGTCTTGCCGTCAGTGGCGGTGGGGTTTCCGGGTGAGGAAGGGGGCTGCGCGGCGAGCGCGGCGGGCACCCCGACGGGGGCGACGCCGAGGGCGGTGGCGAGGAGGGTGATCCCCACCCGCCGTCTCCAGCGTGATTTCTGCTGTGTCATCGGAGCAGTACACAGGTCGGGACCATCCGCATCAATCAGACAGTCAGCCTATCGGCCGCAATTCGGCGTGAGACGAACGGCCTAACCCGACGGCCTGACCAGACCACCACCACGACGACTCCGCGGCCGACGGCCCCGCGAAGGATCACCGCAGGGTCCCGGGGGGTCCGGGGGAGACGACTCACGAAGGCGACCACCGTCGGGGGTCGGGGGGAGACGGCTCGCCAACACGACCACCATCGGGACTTCGGGGGGAGACGGCTCGGCAACGCGACCGCCGCCGGGGGCCACTCAGCAAAGGCGACCACCGTGGGGGTCCGGGGGCGAAGCCCTCCGGGCGGGCCCGGGGTTGCACCCCCGGAGATACGACGAGCGAGCGGGGTCCGCGCTTCCAGCGGACACACTCCACCCACTCGCTCGTGGCAACCGAGGGAGTCGAACCCTGCGCGGCTTGTGAAGGCGGCGCCCCTGACCGGCCCTGACCCTGCGGCGGGCGACGGCTGCCCTGTACTTGTTCGAACAACAGGGGAGTACCCCCGCATTCCCAGCATCGCACATTCGTCACCCGTTCGGGCAGTGACGGGGTGGCGGTGTTCTTGTCGTGCCGGTGATTCCCTTCCCCCGTACCGGGCTGGCAGGCTGGGCGGATGGACGATCTCCTTCTCCGCCGGGTGCGGGTCGGGCTGGGCGGCGGGCTCGCCGACGTGCGGGTGAACGACGGCCGCGTGGCCGCCATCGAGGAGCCGGGCACCGGTTCGGGCTTCGCCGCGCGTGTGCTCGACGGCCACGGCGGCACGCTCCTGCCGGGTCTCGTCGACGCCCACGTGCACGCCCTGCAGTGGGCCACCTTCCGCCGGCGCATCCTGCTGGGGGACGCGCGTTCGGCGGCGGAAGCGGTGGAACTGCTGCTGCGGCGGTTGTTGGAGACGTCCGACCAGCCGGGCGACGTCGTCGTCGGTGCTGGTTTCCGCGACGGGCTCTGGCCCGACAAGCCGCACAAGGACCTGCTGCAGCGCGCGTTGCCGGGCCGCGCGGTCGCGTTGTTCAGCGCGGATCTGCACACGCTCTGGCTCAGTCCCGCCGCGCTCAAGCTGGTCGGCCGCGACCACCCGACGGGTGTGTTGCTGGAAAACGACTGCATGACCGCCACGGCCGCGCTGCCGTCGGCCGCGCCGGACGTGCAGGACCGCTGGGTCGCCGACGCGCTCAGTGCGGCGGCTTCCCGTGGTGTGACGGGGATCGTGGACTACGAGTACGCAGACACGGTCACCGATTGGACTCGCCGCGTTACCGAGGTGGCACCGGCGACGCGGGTGGCCTGTGTGATTTCGCGGCCGTTGCTGGACGTCGCTGTTTCCCGCGGCCACCGGACCGGTGACGTGCTGCCGGCCGGCGGCGGGTTGCTGAGCGTGGGGCCGTTCAAGTTGTTCGTGGACGGTTCGCTCAACACCCGCACAGCGTATTGCCACGACCCCTATCCGGAGTCGGATTCTCCTGGCCTGCTTGAACTTCCATCTTCGGAGCTGGAGCCGCTGATGCGGCGGGCCTGGGAAAACGGCCTGGTGCCGGCGGTCCACGCCATCGGCGACAAGGCCAACACCATCGCCCTCGACGCGTTCGCGGCCGTCAGCTGCCCCGGCCGCATCGAGCACGCGCAGCTGTTGTCTTCCGACGACGTCCCGCGGTTCGCCGGGCTGGATCTCGTGGCGAGCGTGCAGCCCGCCCACCAGCCCGACGACCGCGACGTGGCCGACCGCCACTGGTACGGCCGCACGGACCGCGCCTACGCCTACCGCGCCCTGCTGGATTCCGGCGCCCGCCTCGAAATCGGCTCCGACGCGCCGGTCGCGCCGCTGGACCCGTGGGACGGGATCGCCGCCGCCGTGGGCCGCACGGACGACGACCGGCCGGCGTGGCATCCGGAACAGGCGATCCCGCTGGCGGACGCGTTGGCCGCCGCTTCGGGTGGACGCCGGGGGATCGAGGTCGGGGACGTGGCCGATCTGATGGTCACGGCCGCGGACCCGGCACACTTGTCCCCGGCGCAGCTGCGGGACATGCCGCTCACCGCGACGATCCTGGCCGGGAAGCCGACGCATCTGGCGTGAGCTGGCAGCGGGCCGGTCCGGCGCGTCAGCGGGCGGCGGCGCCGGCCTGCCAACCCGAGGCCCACAACCGCCCCGGCGTCACCTCACCGCGGAAGAGCGGAGCCGCGCGGGCGCCGAAGTCGGCGAAGGACGTCGGGCGGAGGCCGAGCTTCGAGAACACCGTGGTGTCCACAGTAGACTCAGGACTCCCCGTGCGGCGAAGGTGGAAGAGCGCGGCGAGGTCGTCCGCGAATTGCGCCGGGATACCGGCCGCGACGACGCGGCGGTGGTGCTCTTCGGCGGAGAGGTCGACGTAGCGGATCGGCCGTCCCACGACGCCGGTCAGGATTTCGGCCACCTCCGCCATGGTCAGCGCTTGCGGTCCGGTCATTTCGTGAACGGCCGATTCGTGGCCGTCGGAGGTGGCCGCGGCGTAGACGACCTTCGCGATGTCCTCGACGTCGATCGGGGCCAGGCGAGTGGCGCCGAGGGGCAGGGCGAGCTCGCCGTCGGCGAGCATCGTCGGTACTTCTCGCAGGTAGACCTGCATGAACTGGCTCGGCCGCAGGATCGTCCAGGCGATGCCGGACGCGCGCAGGTGCTCCTCGATCCGTGCGTGCAGCCGCGCGAACCGGAAGCCCGAACCCGGGTCCGTGCCCATTCCGGACACCTTCACGACGCGCCGGACACCGCGCCGCACGGCGGCGTCGATCAGGTTGGCCTGCGCTTCGGCCATCCGGCCGTCCGCGCCGGAGATCAGGACGGCCGTCTCGACGCCGTCGAGAGCCGGGCCGAGCGTGTCCGGCGCCAGCAGGTCGCCGTGCACCGTGGAGATGCCGGGCAACGCCGGCTGCGGGCTGCGGACCAGGGCCCGCGCCGGGTGACCCCGCCGGACGAACTCGCGCACGACAGCCGAACCGGTGAGCCCGGTGCCGCCGGTGATGAGGATCATGGGGGTGACTCCTTCGTCGAATTTCCCTCTTGATCCCTGTAGACGAAGCGCTGCCCGCGAACTGACCGCGGAATCCACCGGACGTCCGGCGCGTTGCCGGGGTTGTGACGCCGACCACCCTTGACGACTGGACCGACCTCGACGCCCGGCATCGGCCCGAGCTGCTGGGCTACTGCTACCGGATGCTCGGGTCGGCCGTCGACGCCGACGAAGCCGTGCAGGAGACGATGCTGCGGGCCTGGCGTGGGCGCGCCGGCTTCACCGGCGCCGCCACCCCGCGGGTGTGGCTGTTTCGCATCGCGACGAACGTCTGCCTCGACCAGCTCCGGCGCAGGCCTCGCCGGGAGCACCCCGTCGACGTCACCGCGGCCGGCGACGCGAGTTCGCCGCTCGGCGTGGGGGAACCGGCGAGGTGGGTCGGCCCCGCACCCGATCGCTGGCTCCTGTCACCGAGCGCCGACCCGGCGGAAACGGTGGTGCGGCGCGAATCGGTGCGCCTCGCCTTCGTCGCCGCCCTGCACACGCTCTCCGCACCGCAGCGCGCGACGCTGATCTTGCGTGACGTCCTGAAGTTCAGCGCGGACGAGACAGCCGGGCTCCTCGGCATCACCGTGGCCGCCGCGAACGGGCTGCTGCGCCGCGCACGGGGGCGCCTCGCCGAGCGCCCGGCGCCGGCGGCCGGACTCACCGACACCCAGCGCGCGCTGCTCGCCCGGTTCGTCGACGCCTTTGAACGCTACGACGTGCCCGCCCTCACGGCGCTGCTCCACGAGGACGCCACGCTCGCCATGCCGCCCTACGGCCTCTGGCTCGCCGGCCGGACCGAGATCTCGCGGTGGTTCCGGCGCGAGGACAGCCCGTGCCGTGCGTCGAGGCTCGTTCCGATCGAGGCGAACGGCTCGCCCGCTTTCGCGATCTACCCCGGCGAGGGCGGTTTGCGGGCCTTCGCGGTGCTGGTCGTCGACGTCGCCGGCGACCGGGTCGCCGCGCTCGAGGCGCACCTCGAGCCGCGGCTGTTCGGCCTGTTCGGGCTCCCGGCCGAGCTCGCCGTGGCTCAGTCGCCGTGCGGGTCGGAGGCGTTGACGGCGGCGACGACCTGGTCGTAGTCGCCGCGGGCTTCGCCGTAGCGGAGGAACTTGACGCGCTCGACCTGGATCTCGCGGGCGTTCGGCTGGGTCTCGATGAGGTTCACGACCTCGCTGACGAACTCGTCGAGCGGCTGGGCGTGGTCGTTGCCGGCCTGGCCGGGGAGCAGGTCCGTCTGCACGGACGGCGGTTCGAGCTCCATGACCTTCACCGACGTGTCGGCCAGCTGCAGGCGCAGCGATTCACTGAGCATGTGGATGGCAGCTTTCGACGCGTTGTAGCTCGGCGTCACCTTCAGCGGCGTGAAGGCGAGGCCGGAGGAGACGGTCATGATCGTCGCGTCGGGGCGGGTCTGCAGGTGCTCGACGAAGGCGGCGATGAGGCGGATCGGGCCGAGCACGTTGGTGGTCACGACCGATTCGGCCGAAGCGAGGAACGACTCGGGCCGGTGCCAGTCCTCGATACGCATGATGCCGGACATGGTGACCAGCACGTTGAGGTCGGGGTGGTTCGCGAGCACCTCCTTGGCGGCGGCGTCGATGCCGGCGGGGTCGGTGGTGTCGATCCGCACGGTGTCGAGACCGGGGTGCCGGGCGGCGATCTCGCGCAGCAGCTCCTTGCGGCGGCCGCCGATGATCACGGTGTTGCCCTTCGCCTGCAGCTCGAGCGCGAGGGCCAGGCCGATGCCGCTGGTCGAGCCGGGGATGAAAATGGTGTTTCCGCTGATGTCCATGCCACGACTTTCGCGCTTCGCAAGGCTGAGGTGCAGAGACCGCTCATCGGGGGATCGGCGGTCCCTGGTTCGTGCCCGCCGTGAGTCGGATACTGAGTGTCATGGATCGTTCGACACTGGCGGAGTTCCTGCGCCGACGCCGGGAGGAGCTGCAACCCGAGGACGTCGGCCTGCCTGCGGGCGCGCGTCGCCGCGCTCCCGGGCTGCGGCGTGAGGAAGTCGCCTCGCTGGCCGCCATGTCCACCGACTACTACACCCGGCTCGAACAGCAGCGCGGTCCGCAGCCGAGCGAGCAGATGCTCGCGTCGCTGGCCCGCGCGCTGCGCCTGAACGCCGGAGAGCGCGACTACCTGTTCCAGATCTCCGGCCGCAACGCGCCTTCGGCCGTCGCCGTCGCCACTCACGTCGCGCCTGCGTTGCTGCGGGTCCTCGACCGGCTCGACGACACGCCCGCCCTGATCCTGTCGAACCTCGGCGAGGTCCTCGTGCAGAACCGCTTCGCCGACGCCCTCTACGGCGACCATTCCCACCACACCGGCCTCGCCCGAAGCGGCATCTACCGCTGGTTCACCGACCCCGGCGAACGCCTCATCTACCCGGCCGCCGACCGTGCCCGCCAGAGCCGCGCCCAAGTCGCGGGCCTGCGCGCCGCGTACGGGTCGATGGGGCCGCAATCGCGCGCCGGTGAGCTGGTGCGGGCGTTGCGGCAGGAGAGCGCGGAGTTCGCCGAGCTGTGGGAACGGCACGAGGTGGCGAGGCGGTTCGAGGACCACAAGACGTTGATCCATCCGCAGCTGGGTCCGATCGAGGTGGACTGCCAGGCGTTGTTCACAGAGGACTGGTCGCAGTCGCTGCTGGTGCTCACGGCGGCGCCGCGGACGGAGGCGGCGGAGAAGATCCAGCTGCTCGGAGTGCTGGGGCACGAGCAGTTCCCGGCTCCGGCCCGGTGATCGGTTCGTGGTGAAGCCGTGGCGGCGGGGCACAGCCCGCACCGGCCCGGTTGCGCAGCACGTATTCCGACGGCGTGCGCAAGATCGTCGGGTCGGACACCGACATGCTCAGCAGCAGCCGGTCGTTCCTCGAAGCGCAGATCCGGGAGCACACGCCGGCGTTGCCGAACGTCCGGTCGGTCGTCGCGCGCGTGACGGGGCTGGAGTTCTCGGACACCGCGGTCACTGCCGCGACTTCCACCGCCTTCGCCGCTTCCCCGCGCGGCTCGTGGCCACCGGTGACGCCGTCGCGTCCTTCAACCCCATCTACGGCCAGGGCATGTCCTGCGCCGCCCTGCACGCTTCGTGTCTTTCGGAGTACCTGCGCACCGGCCCAGATCTGGCCGTGCCGGCGCACGCGTTCTTCGCCCTGCAACGTGTGATCGTCGACGCCGCCTGGGGCCTCTCCACGGGCGGCGACCTCGAACTGCCCCATGTAGACGGTCCCTACCCCCGCGGCTATCGCCTGCACAATCGGGCGATCAGGCAGATCGTGGCGGCGTCGGTGTTCGAGCCGGAGATCGCGCGGCGCTTCGACGAGGTCGCGTACCTCCTGGCGCACCCGGCGACGTTGGCTCGGCCGGGGACGTTGGTGCGGTCGATCGCGGCCAACCGGCGCGGGTGACGGCCTGCGCGGCCACCGCCGGTGCGGGCGCCCCGATACGAGGGCGCCCGGACCGGCGCCGGGTCAGTGCCGGAGCTCGGCGTGGACCAGGAGAGCGTCGTGGTCGGTGTAGGTCGTCGGCAGGACCTTCGCACGGGCCGCGGCGAGGGTGCCGTAGGAGTGCTGGATGCCGGGGTCCTTGGCGGCGGCCGCGTCGGTCAGCGTCCAGAAGCCCTGGGGCGCGCACGAAGCGTGCCGGTTGACGTCACCGGCGAAGATGGTCGGCCGGTGCCGGGCGGCGAGCACGGCGGTCAGCTCGGTGCACTGGACGGAGTTCGTCGTGCCGGGGGCCTCGCCGTCGGTCGACAGGTGGCTGGTGCAGACGTCCACTCCGCGCGCGGTCGTCACGCAGAGCCAGCGGCGCTGCTCCACGCCGCTGAACACGGAGTACGGGGCGTCCTGGGAGGCGCGGATCGCGTCCTTGGTCAGCACGGCGTTGCCGAAGAACCCACGGCCTTCCGGAGTTTTGCAGGCCAGCGGGGCGCCCTTGTAGATCACCGTGGCGAACCGGTAGTGATAGCCGGTGCGCGTGGCGACCTGGGCGACGTCGCCGCTGCACGCCTCGTTGAGGGTGACCGCGTCGACGTTGTTCGCCTCGATCTTGGCGGCGACCTCGTCGACGATCTTCGGGTACTCGGTGCCGGGGTAGCAGCCGGCGTAGCCGCTGGAGCAGACGTTCATCTGCAACAGCGAGTACGGCGACCGCCCGTGCCCGGCCTCGGTGGCGCCGGCGGTGGCGAGGGGGGACAGGAGCCCGAAGGCCAGCAGACAGAACAGCACAGTGCGCAGACGCGCAGCGAAACGTTGGGTCACGAGCAGATTCTGCGGCCCGGGCCGGGCCACCCGAAGACCTCTCGACAAGAGTTCACCGGGTGGACGTCCGGCGGGCAACCTCCATACCGGAGTTCGGCGCCTTCCGTTGCGCCACTACGGTTTCTCGCGATCGCGGGCACCATCGAGGCCGCGCCGGCGGGTGGGCCGGCGCCTTCCGCCACTCACCTCCGCGTCAGCCCCGCCCCTCGGGCCTGGGCAGGTCGAGGTGCTCGCGCAGAGTCGACCCGGTGTACTCCGTGCGGAAGCGGCCCTTCGCCTGAAGCAGCGGCACCACGTGGTCGACGAAGGTGGTCAGCTCGTACGGGAGGGTGGAGCCCATGATCGTGAAGCCGTCGACCGCGCCCGCGTCCTGCCAGGTGAGGATGTGGTCGGCCAGCTGCTCCGGCGTGCCGACGAAGTGGAACTGACCCGCCCCGCTTTTCATGGCCGAGGTCAGCTCTCGCAGCGTCGCGGTCGGCTCGGCGCGGGCCGCCTCGACGAGCTGCGCCGCCCGGCTCGACGCCGCCGGCGCGTCGAGCAGCTCCGCGGGCAACGGCGCGTCCGGGTCGTACGCGTCCGGATCGAGTCCGGCGGTGTAGAGCACGTTCTGCCACCGGAACTCCTCGCTGGACAGGTCCTCCAGCCGTTGGGCCTTTTCCTGTGCGGCAGCCTCGGTGTCGCCGAGCGTGATCATCAACGCCGGCAACACCAGCACCTGCTCGGGCGCCCGCCCGACCGCCGCGGCCTGCGCGTGCAGGTCGGTGCGGAACTTCACGGCCGCCTCCAACGACGGCGGCCCCGAGAACACCAGCTCCGCGAACCGCGCCGCCAACCCGATCCCCGCCGACGACTGCCCCGCCTGCACGAGCACCGGCCACCCCTGCGGCGACCGCGGGAACGGCAGGATGCCCTCGACGTCGTAGAACTCCCCGTGGAACCGCGGCGCGTGCAGCTTCGCGCGGTCCGCCCACACGCCGTCGGGCCGATCGCCCAAGAGGGCGCCGTCCTCCCAGCTGTCCCACGCCCGCGTGACGACGTCGACGAACTCGTGCGCCCGCGCGTACCGGTCGGCGTGATCGGGGTGCGCGGCCTCGCCGAAGTTGGCCGCCGCCAGCGACGTCACGGTGGTGACGATGTTCCACCCCGCCCGGCCCCCGCTGAGGTGATCCAGCGTCGCGAACCGCCGTGCCAGCTCCCACGGCTTGTTGTACGTGGTGGACCCCGTGCCGATCAGCCCGATGTGACTGGTGACCGCCGCCAACGCGGAGAGGACGGAGATCGGATCGAACTGCGTCTGCGGCAAGTGCGCCACGCGGTACTCGGGGATGGCGATGTTGTCGGCGAGGAAGATCGTGTCCAGCAGACCGCGCTCGGCCGTGCGGGCGATGTCCGCGTAGTACGGCAGGCCGAGGACCCCACGTACGTCGTCGTCGACGACCCGCCACGCTGATTCGTGGTAGCCGTTGGGCCAGATGAAGGCGTTGAAGTGCAACGGTCGCGCGCTCATGAGCTGGGCTCCTCAAGCAGTGTTGTCACGGGTGTTGTGGTTCCGGCTCACCGCGGCGGTTCACAGCTTCGGCGAGCGGCTTCCCGGCCGGCTTCCCGGTCGGCCGTGCGGCGCGGCAGCCGGGGCAGCTCGGCCGGGGCTGCCGGCGGTGGGCTTGCGAGCGGGTGCCCTCGCCGCCATGGGGCGGCCGGTTCGGTGGCCGGACCGCACCTCGCCGCAGCTGCGGGGTTGTCGGGTGGGTGGGGTCGTGCTGTTGGGCTTGCGAACGCCGCGCCACCACAGTCGGCTGGGCGGCTTCCCCGCCGACCGTTCGGCGCGGCGCCCGTATCTCGTGGTGGCCGTCGGGCCGTTCGGGCGGGTTCGCCAGGGTCTCGCCCGGGTCGCAGCAGCGGCTGGGGCCCCTCCACCCCGTGGCGTCCGCGCCACAGAGCGGAGGGAACGACCGCAACCCGACCCCGCCAGACCGAAACCTCAGGCCAGGCCCTGCTGCTTCAGCCAGTCCTTCGCCACGTCGGCGGCCGGCTCACCGTCGGAGTCGACGCGGCTGTTGAGGTCACGCAGCTCGTCGGTGGTCAGCTTCGCGCTGACGGCGTTGACCGCCGCCGCGAAGTCCGCGCCCCGCTCGTCGAGCACCTTCTGGCTCACCGCCGGCACGACGTTCTCCGTCGGCTCGATCCCGAGGTCGTCCTTCAGCACCACGTACTTCGAGTCACCGGCGACCGGGCTCACCGAGTCGACCGGGATCACGGTCGCGCCATCCGAGTCGAGCTCCTGCACCCGCGGGCCGATTTCCTGCACGGTCTTGAACGTCGCGTTCGTGAGCTTGTACACGTCCTGGAAGCCCTTGAAGCACGGCAGCCGCGTCTCACACTCCGGACCGCCCGCCATCACGACCTTGTCGAGCTTCTTCAGGTCGCCGATCGTGGAGAGCCCCTTGGACTTCGCCAGGTCGGCCTTCACGATGTAGACGTCCTTGTCCTCGGCCGGCGCGTAGTTCAGCAGGCCGATGCCCTCCGGCTTGAACAGCTCGGCCAGCTGGCTGTGCTCTCCGGCTGCGTCCTTCACCGCGTCTTTGCCGAAGCCCGTCGCGATGGCCGCGCCCTGGTACTCCGGCACGAACTGCAGCTCGCCCTTCTTCAGCGACGGGTAGATCAGCTCGCGCGAACCCAGGTTCAGCTTGCGCGTGACCGGGTAGCCCTTCGCCTCCAGCGCGCCCGCGTAGAGCTCCGCGAGGATCTGGCTGTCGGTGAAGTTGAACGACGCCACCACGATCGGCGCGCCGCCCTTGCTCTGCGCAGCCGGCTGGTCACTGCCGCCGCCACCGCACGCCGTGAGGCCGAGCGCCGCCACGGCCAGCAGCGCCCCCGCTCGGATGGTCCGGGTCCAGCGCACGTGCCCACACTCCTCGGTTCGAGAACGGTCTTGGTGACCGATCATGGGGACCCTATAGACGGGTACCGACAGAAACCACATCGTGGGAATCACATGGGGCCGGCGTCTGCTGTGGACAGCGGTTATTCCCGATTCACGGCCAGAAATATCGGTCCGAAAGGTCATGCGAGCCGATAGGTTGATCACGTGACGAGTTACGCGATCGTGGGATCCGGCTGGCGCGCGGAGTACTTCTGGCGGCTCGCGGACGAGCTCGACTGCATCGGCGTGGTGTCGCGCAGCCCCAAGGAGCTGCCGGTGCCCGTGTTCACCTCGCTCGACGAGTGTCTCCGGCGCAAGCCCGACTTCGTGGTGACGTCGGTGCCGTGGCACGTGACGCCGGGCCTGATCCGGGAGCTCGTGGGCCGCGGCGTGCCGGTGCTCGCGGAGACGCCGCCCGCGCCCGATCTGGACGGCCTCAGGGCGCTGTGGCACGACGTCGGCGAGAGCGGTCTCGTCCAGGTCGCCGAGCAGTACAGCCGGATGCCCGCCCACGCCGCCCGCATCGCGCTGGCCCGGTCGGGCGTCCTCGGCGACATCACGCGCGTCGACGTGTCCTCCACGCACCAGTACCACGCCGTGTCCTCGATGCGGACCTTCCTCGGCGCCGGCCGCGGCCCGGTGGAGGTGCGGGCCACTCGGACGACGGCACTGCTGGCCGACCCCCTGTCACGCGCGGGTTGGGCCGACGTCGTCGAGACCAAGCCCGCGGTGACGACGTTCGCCGCGGTGGTCTTCGCCGAGGGCGTCGGCGTCTACGACTTCACCGACAACCAGTGGCACAACCAGCTCCTGCACCGCCGCCTCCTCGTCCGCGGCACCCGCGGCGAGCTGGCCGACCAGGACGTCCTGAGGCTGACCGGCGACCGCACCATCACCCACACCCCGATCATCCGCCGCCAGACCGGCTACGACCTCGACCTCGACGGCTTCGACACCGACCACCTCACGTTCGGCTCCGAGGTCCTCTACCGGAACCCGTACCAGGGCCGACGGTGGAACGACGAGGAGATCGCGATCGCCACGCTGCTCGCCGACACGGGGGCTTGGGTCCGCGGTGAGGGGCCGGCGCCGTACCCGCTGGCGGATGGGATCGAGGACCACCGGATCGCGTTGGCGATCGAGGAGGCGGCGGATCGGGACGCGGTGGTGCGGACGGGGCCGGAAGCCTGGCACTGAGCTGCCGGAAGACGCCTGACAACGCTGCCAGTGGTCTGCACCACCGGAACCGATTCAGCACCGCGGTGAACCCCCCACTGGTACGCCCGGTGGATTGACGGAACCCCACCTAACGGGCAAAGATCGTAGACACCCCGATCTGACAACGTTGTCACGCCGAAAGGAACGCGATGAGAGCGCGGAAACGCGTGTTCGCCGCCTTGGTGCTCGCCAGCGCCGTGGCCACAGCGGCCACCACCACGGCAGCCACAGCCCAGGCCCAGCAAGGGCCGAAGTTCGCCGACGACCCCACCACGCTCGTCGACACCAGTATCGGCAACAACGGCGACGGGACGACGTTCCCGGGTGCCGCGGTGCCGTTCGGGATGGTGCAGCTGAGCCCCGACACCCAGCTGAACCAGTACGCCTCCTACGACTACAAGCAGGACACCATCCTCGGCTTCAGCCACACGCACCTCTCGGGCGTCGGCTGTCAGACGATGGGCAACTTCCGGTTCATGCCGACCACCGGGGCCGTCACGTCGTCGGACCCGGCGCAGTACGGCGCGAAGTTCAGCCACGCCAACGAAACCCGCGCGCCCGGCTACTACGGCGTGAAGTTCGACAACGGCATCCAGGCCGAGCTGACCGCGACGCAGCGCACGGGCCAGCACCGCTACACCTACCCCGCCGGCTCGGGACCCGAGAACGTGCTCATCGAGGTCGGCCAGAGCAACGGCTCCACCTACGCAGGCGATGTCCACGTGGTCGGCAACGACACCGTCGAAGGCTGGCTGCAGGGCGGCAACTTCTGTGGTGAGACCGGCAAGGAGCGCTACCGGATCTTCTTCAGCGCCAAGTTCGACCGCACGTTCCAGAGCTTCGGCACCTGGACCGACGGCACGATCACCCCGAACCAGCGCGACGCCTCACGCGGCACCCAGCGCGCCGGTGCCTACCTGACGTTCGACCCGAGCAAGGGCGACCAGGTCGGTGCGTCCGTCGGCCTGTCCTACACCTCGGTCGACGGCGCTCGCCTCAACCGCAAGGCCGAGCAGCCCAAGTCGTTCGACAAGGCGCGTTCACAAGCGCACAACACCTGGCAGGACGAGCTCAACCGCATGCGGGTGGCTGGTGGAACAACACCAGACCAGCGCACGTATTACACCGCGCTCTACCACTCGCTGCTGCACCCGTCGATCGGGTCCGATGTGGACAATCGCTACCGCGGCTTCGACGATCAGGTGCACAAGGCGGATTCGACGTACTACCAGATGTTCTCGCTCTGGGATACGTACCGCTCGCAGAACCAGCTCGTGGCGCTGCTGCATCCGGACAAGGCCGCCGACATGGCGAAATCCGTGTTGCACATCTACCAGGATGGTGGCTGGTTACCACGCTGGGGCCTGGGCAACAGCGAGACCAACGTGATGTCCGGCGACCCCATCACCCCGTGGGTCGTGGACATCTACAACCGCGGCCTGCTCGACAACCGCACCGCGCACGGCCTGTTCGACGCGCTCTGGAAGAACGCCAACGAGGTCCCCGCCGACCAGTCGATCTTCCGCGGCCGCGACGGCAACCCCAGCTACGTCCAGAACGGCTGGGTCGCCTACCAGAACCTGCCCGGCTACAAGTTCGGCGACAGCCGTCAGGCCGGCTCCGCCACGCTGGAGTACGCGCTGGGTGACTGTTCGCTTTCCACCATGGCGGCGGGACTGGGTTACCAGGACAAGGCGAAAACTCTCGCTTCTCGCTGTGACAATTTCACCAAACTCTGGGACCCGACGATCACCTCCCAGGGCTTCAACGGCTTCCCCGTCCCGAAGAACGCCGACGGCTCGACGGTCGGCAACCCCGACCCCACCCAGACCAACGCCTTCCACGAGGGCACGGCCTGGCAGTACCAGTGGATGGGCCAGCAGGACCCGCAGACCCTCTTCGGGCTGATGGGCGGCGCAGGGCAGGCCGAGCAGCGGCTCGACAAGTTCTTCGACATGCCCACCGTGCTCACGGACCCGGCGAAGGCCGCCGCGGACTCCTGGGTGACGGGCGCCTACGACTACCACAACAACTTCGCGTTCAACCCCAACAACGAGCCCGACTTCGCCGCCCCGTGGATGTACACGTGGACCGGCGCGCCGTGGAAGACGTCGGCCGTGCTGCGCGCCATGCGCACGCTCTTCACCGACAACGTCTACGGCATGCCCGGCAACGACGATCTCGGCGCCACCTCGTCGCTGCTCGTCTTCGCCATGGCCGGCATCTTCGAGGCTCAGCCCGGCTCCGCGACCTACGTGATCACCGCACCCATGTTCGACAAGGTCGAGATCCGGCCCGAACACGGCCGCACGATCAGCATCGAGGCCCCGGGCGCCAGCGCTTCGAAGCTGCAGTACGTGTCCTCGGTCAAGACCGACGGGCCGGGCAACGGCGGCAAGCTGCGGCAGAGCTGGTTGTCGCACAAGGACCTGCTGCGCGCGGGAACGATCAAGATTCAGCTCTCGGACACCCCGACGAGCTGGGGCGTCAACGCCGGTCCGCCGGCGGTGGCGCGCGCCTGACAAGTCCGGGGTTGCGGTCCAACAGGGCCGCAACCCCGGGCTTCAGGTCCTTCAGTGCTTCGTGTGCAACGCGGTGAGCGCGCCCTGCCACGCTTCGCGCGAGACGGTGAGTTGTCCTGCTTCGCGATTCTTGGTGTCCCGGACACTGACCCGCTCTGCGACTGCTACCTCGACGCAATTGGAATTCGCCGTGCTGTAGGACGACGTCCGCCACCGGGCAGTCTGCATGTGTGGACCTCCGCTTACTTAGCTGCCTCCGCGATCACCGCGCGGCTCGCGTCCTCGCTCAATGCCTCTCCGGCGAGCAGCCTAGCAAGCTGTCGATAGAGTCCCCAATCCTTACTGGCGCTCAGGAACGAGGTCGTGCTGTGCTGCTCCAGCAACACAACGGGGTCTCGGTGTTGGTACTCGAAAATAACAAAAGAGCCGTTCATGCCAG
Organism: Amycolatopsis sp. NPDC005232; assembly: GCF_040607795.1. NCBI lineage: Bacteria > Bacillati > Actinomycetota > Actinomycetes > Pseudonocardiales > Pseudonocardiaceae > Amycolatopsis > Amycolatopsis sp. NPDC005232. Next base: position 29,663 of record NZ_JBEXHL010000014.1, read on the forward strand.
GGTGATAACGTGGCTGCCGGGGGAGCACTCGCAAAGCCACGTTTGGCCGTTCGGACATGGCCAGCAAGTGGTCCATCTGATCTGACATGACCCAGCCGGCCGCAACTGGCTCATCTATCGCGTGGATGCCGATTATTGCGGAGTAATTGACCGGGTCTCGTTCGGTGAGGATCTTCTGCCGGTTGAGGCGGACCTGAATACGCGCATCGGTCTGCTCCGCGGTCAATCCTGAGTCTTCGAAGATGTTTCGTGCATAATCTGGAGTCTGCAGTAGTCCTGGAATGACGTTGAGCGCCCACTCGTTGATTGCGTGCGCGCCCTGCTCGTATTGCAGCAGAGTGGTCAATTCGGGAGTCAATTCGGCTTGCCCGGCCGCCATCCAGTTCGGGTCGCGCACGTGCCTGGCCAAGTCCATGATCCGGCGCCTCGCCTCGCCGAGCACCCGCAGATAGCCCATCAGCGTGGCCACATCCTCGATCGAGGGCGTGCGGGTCCCGGCTTCCCAGTGCGCAATGAGGCTCGGGTTCAGCTCGAGTGCCCTTCCCAGCTCGCGTACGCCGAACTTCCTTGCTTCGCGCACTTCGCGCAGCGCCGCACCCAGCGCCACCGCGCGCGGGGTGCCAGAAGGCTTGGTCATGGCCGTGATCATACGTAATCGAATGATCACCCGTGGCGCCGCTGGCGTTTACGAAAGTTGACAGAAGGCTGTGTTCAGCACGTTGCTGAATAGGGGAGACCGCTGTGTTGAGATGGCAGCAGGCCGAGGGAAAACGGCACGCTCATGAAGGGCCTTTCGCGCCGCGCCCGGAGGAATCGTTCGTCGCGTTGTGCGGGGTGGAGGTGACCGTGGCGCGGACGGACGTTCCGCAGCTCGGCGGGAATTGGTTCGATCCGACGTGTGCGGTGTGTTCGTCGGCGTGGTTGAGCCGGACGTGAACGACACCTTGCTCCTCGAGCGGATCCGGGATCTGCACGCTGCGCTGGGCGCGGATCTCGCGTTCCTGGTGCGGACGTTCGAGGAAGATCTGCCCCGCCCCGACGCGCTGCGCGACCTCGGCGAGCGGCTGCTCGACCTGGGCGGCGCGCTCGTGACGAGGTCGGACGAGCTGAACGCGGCCATCCTCGCTGTGCTGCCGCCCGACGGGTGGCTGCCCGAGGCCGGCACGCGCCGGCACGTGATCGGGGTGGTGCACCAGGTGGGGCCGAGGCCGTTGCGGTGCGGGAATGTGTTCCTGGCGTTGTGCGGTTCGGCGTGTTACCCGTTCTACGGCCGGGACGCCACGAACCGCGCGGCGCGCCACGAAAGGTGCGAATCGTGCCAAGCCTGGCAGGGATCCTCCTGACGGGTGCTCACCGGCGCCCGACCCGAGCGTGACCGGCGGTTTTCGTGTTGGCTGGACCGATGGCCGAGCCAAACCAGCAGAACCAGCCGAACCAGGAGAACCAGCAGAAGACCAGCACCGACCGGCTGTTCCGGATCGCGATCACGCTCAAGGGGCTCGACGGCGCGGTGCAGCTGGTCGGGGCGCTGATTCTGGCGTTCATCCCGGCGACGGTGGTCACGGGCTTCGCCCACGCCGTGATCACGCGCGACCTGCTGGGCGACCCGTCGGGCACGCTCGCCCGCCACCTGGAACTGGCGACCGAGCACTTCGTGAGCGGTGGCACGAAGACGTTCGCGGTGGCGTACCTGCTGGCCCACGGCCTGATCAAGCTGCTGCTGGTGTGGGCGCTCGCGCGCAAGTGGATGCGGGCGTACCCGGTGGCGATGGTGGTGCTGGGCGCGTTCGTGGTCTACGAGGTGTACCGGGCGATCAACACGCATTCGATCGCGTTGCCGTTCTTCGCGGCGCTCGACGCGGTGATCATCGTGCTCGTGTACCGCGAGTACCGGCAGCTGCGCCGGGAACGAGCCCGTCAGCGTGAATCAGACGGCCCTGGTGCAGGCAGCGCGGATTCAGACAGCATGGATTCAGGCAGCTGAGGGAAATCGCTCGGTGACGATGGCGGCCACGTCCACCTCCGGCTGTTCGACGAAGAGCGCGGTGGCGTTGTCGGTGCCGCCGAAGGTGATGGCCGTCTCGACCAGCGCCGCGGCGCCGCGTTCGGGGTCGGCCAGGATCTCGTCGATGGTGGCGGGCGGGAGGACCTTGTGCACGCCGTCGCTGGTGAGCAGCAGACCGCCGCCCACGACCTCGGTCGTGCCGATCTCGTCGGGCTTCGTGGTGCGCACGCTCGTAGTGACCATGTGCTCCATGCGCGGCGAGTACGGCTGGTGGCGCGCGCGGAAGTACTCGGCCAGCGTGTGGTCGGTGGTGAGCTTGCGGATCATGGTGCCGTCCCAGGCGTACGCGCGGGAATCGCCGACCCACGCGATGCGGTAGCCGCCGGGGAAAGGCATGGCGACCACGAGCACGGCGTCGCCGGTGCCGCCGAGCTCGCGCAGGGCGCGCTGGGCGTTGAGGATCGCGGCGACGGGCCCGCTCTGCACGGGCGTGCGCGCGGCGGCCGCGGCGGCGGTCTGGGCGGCGCGGCCCGCTCCGGGGTCGTCGCCGACGCCGTCGGCGAGCGCGAAGGTGATCCCGGGCGCACCGGCGAGGGCGTAGGCGCTCACGGCGTCGGCGTTGCGCTCGCGTGGGCCCTGGGCGCTGGCGGTGTGCCAGCGTGGGTATCCGGCCATCGTGACCTCCCCGGTGTTCGCGGCTTTCCCCCTGCGCTTTCCAGAATGCGCTCGTTTCCTGGGAACAGACTGAGACCCGGCTGTTTTTCCCCTGTTGGCCTAAACCACCACTTCACGCGCTGCCTTCGCACAGACAGAGGCCACCTCGCACTGGGCGAGGTGGTCTCTGCGTCCGGCCTACTTCGTGAGGTCGTAGACGGTCGAGTTGCCGACGGTGGTGGCGGTGAAGTTCGTCGCGACCCACTCGGTGATCTCGCTGGAGCCGCCGCCGGGTCCGCCGCCGCCGGGTCCGCCGTCGACGTAGTAGGAGACCTGGCCGTCGGCCACGTACTGCTGGAACTCCGCCAGCGTGGGCGCCGGGTCGCTGCCATCCCAGCCGCCGATGCCGATCACGGACTTGCCGCTGGCCAGTTCCAGGCTCGCGGCCGACTGCGAGCCCGTGGTGGCGGCGGCCCATTTAGTGGTGGTCTTGGCCAGCAGCGCGGTGAGCTCGCTGCTCGTCTGCTCTTCACCGGGACCCCCGCCGCCGAACCCGCCGAAGCCTCCGGTGCTTGGGCCGGACGTCGGGATCGAGCCGGTGTGGGGCTGGGCGGCCGTGTCGACGGCGTAGGCGGCGGTGCCGAGCCCGAGCGTCAGCACGCTCGCCGCGGCCAGGACCACCAGCGCCTTGCGCAGCGGGGGCACGCCGACGACCACGACCGTCGCGACGAGCACACCCAGCACCACGATGATCCACCGCAGCGCGGGGAACCAGTCGGGTGTGCGGTCGAGGAGGAGGAAGCTCCACACGGCCGTCACGGCGATCATCGCGCCGAGCACCGCCCGTGGCGCGGTGTTCGTCCGGCCGCGCCACAGGGCATGGCCGGAAATCGCGACCACGGCGGCGATCGCCGGGGCGAGCTGCACGGAGTAGTACGGGTGCACGATGCCGCTCATGAGGCTGAACACCAGGCCCGTGACGAGCAGCCAGCCGCCCCACAGCAGCATGGCCGCGCGGGTGCGGTCGGTGCGGGCGGCGCGGCGGGTGAACCAGAGGCCGGCGACGAGCCCGATGATCGCGGCCGGCAGCAGCCACGACACCTCCGTGCCGAAGCTGGCGCCGAACATGCGGCCCAGGCCGCTGCTGCCGCCGAACATCGTGTTGCCGCCGCCCGCACCGCCGAACCCGCCGCCACCGCCGGGCCCCTCGCCGCCGAAGATGCGGCTGAGGCCGTTGTAGCCGACGGCGAGTTCGAACAGGCTATCGCCGGTGGAGCCGCCGATGTAGGGGCGCGAGGCCGTGGGCCAGATCTCGACGAGCGCCACGAACCACCCGGCGGACACGAGCACCGCGAGGCCCACGTACAGCAGGTGCAGCAGGCGTTTGCCGAGCGACGTCGGCGCGGCCACGAGGTAGACGAGCGCGAACGCGGGCAGCACCGTGAAGGCCTGCATCATCTTCGTCAGGAAGCCGAACCCGACGGCGACCCCGGCGAGTGCCAGCCACATCGGGCTCGCCTTCTCCACGGCGCGCACGGTGAAGTAGGCGGCGGCGATGAGCAGGAGCACGAGCAGGGCGTCGGGGTTGTTGAAGCGGAACATCAGCGCGGCCACGGGCGTCAGCGCGAGGCCGGCGCCGGCGAGGAGGCCGGGGACGGGGCCGGAGACGCGGCGGACCGTGAGGTAGAGCAGGCCGACGGACGCGACGCCCATGAGCGCCTGCGGGGCCAGCACCGTGAAGCTGGAGAAGCCGAAGATGCGGGCGAAGGCCGTGCCGACCCAGAGGGCGGCGGGTGGTTTGTCGACGGTGATCACGTTGCCGGAGTCGAGGGAGCCGAAGAGCCAGGCTTCGACGTTCTGGGTGCCCGACTGCACGGCGGCGGCGTAGAAGGAGTTGCCGAAGCCCGAGGCGGTGAGGTCCCAGAAGTAGAGCACGGCCGTGAGCGCGAGGAGGCCGAACACGGCCGGCCGGACCCAGGGCGGCGAGTTTTCCTTGCGGTGTATCGGGTTCTTCTTGGCGGGGACGGCGAGAGTGGCGGTCATGGGGTCTCCTCGGACGGGCGCCGGCGGGGGTTGAACACCCAGCCGCGCAGCAACAGGAAGCGCAGCACCGTGGCGGCGAGGTTCGCCAGCACGAGCACGGTGGTCTCCAGCACGAGCCCGGGGTGGGTCGTGTGGTTGAGCAGGGCCAGCGAGCCGCTGGTGAGCACGAGGCCGAGGCCGAACACGATCAGGCCCTCGAACTGGTGGCGCCCGGCGCCGCCGCGGCCGCGGACGCCGAACGTGACGCGCCGGTTCACCGCGGTGTTGGCGACGGCCGTGACGAACAGGGCCAGGAAGTTCGCGGGCTGCGAGCCGATTCCGTTGCGGAGCAAGAGGAACAGCAGCAGGTACGCGGCGGTGCTGGCGACTCCGACGGTGGCGAAGCGCACGAGCTGCTTCACGAGGCTGGGCGAGACGCCGGGCGCGGTGACGCTGATGGGCTCGCGGCCGAGCTGCTCCCGCAGGCGGTGCACGGGGATCTCGCCGGTGAACGTGGCGCGCGTGATGCGCACGATGCCCTTGAGATCTTCGGTGGCCGTTTTGACGATGTGGACCGACGACTCGGGGTCGTCGACCCAGTCGACCGGGACTTCGTGGATCCTCAGGCCCGAGCGCTGCGCGAGGACGAGGAGTTCGGTGTCGAAGAACCAGCCCGTGTCCTGCACGTGGGGGAGAAGGCGGCGCGCGACGTCTGCGCGGATGGCCTTGAAGCCGCATTGCGCGTCGGAGAACCGGGCGGCGAGCGCGCTCTTGAGGATGAGGTTGTAGCAGCGCGAAATGAACTCACGTTTGGGGCCTCTGACGACGCGCGCACCCCGTGCGAGCCGGCTGCCGATGGCGAGGTCCGAGTGTCCCGAGAGCAGCGGGGCCACGAGCGGCTGCAGGGCGGCGAGGTCGGTGGAGAGGTCGACGTCCATGTAGGCCAGCACCTGGGCGTCCGAAGTGGACCAGACGGCATTCAGCGCGCGGCCGCGGCCCTTCTCGTCGAGGTGGCGCACCTCGACCTCGGCGAACTCTCTCGCGAGGGTTTCTGCCACGTGGAGCGTCTTGTCGGTGCTCGCGTTGTCCGCGATGGTGATGCGGTAGGCGTAGCCGGCGTGCTCCTCGAGGTGCGCGTGGAGCCGGCGGATGCACGGCTCCAGGTCGGTTTCCTCGTTGTACACCGGGATCACGACGTCGAGCACCGGCTGCGGCCCACCGAGGCCGACGGGCGTCGACCCGGGCCGGGGCTGGGGCACTTGTGCCGGTGCTCCCGCGGCCTTCGCTCCGTTTTCGGCTCCGTTTCGGGAGGGTGCGGTGGCGTTCATGGGAGCCATCGTTCGGCGCCCGGCTTTGGCCGGGTTGTGGCATTGCTGTGGGGCGCCTGTGGGTCGGTGCTCTATCGGGTGATCTTGAACGGCTGGGGGTTGCCACGGTGGGGTTGTCAGGCACGGCGCCGTGCGGCCGAAGCTGCGTGGCAATCGCCAGTTGTCCACAGCAGGGTCGAGTTGTGGACAGCTCTGTCCCATTCCGGCGCGGGCACGTTTTATGTCGGTGGGGGGCGATATACTGGACGAGGGCGCCCCGGTGTACTGCCTAGGGAGGGCGGGGGTTTGTCTCTGTGGGGCGGCGCGGGCGGAGGGCTGGAAATGCCGCCATCTTCGGGGCGGCCGTGAGAGTGGCGTCGGAGATTCGTGAGATGTCGGACGGTGCTCGTAGGATGGGCGGATGCTGTTCGAGGCACGGCTGCGGGAAGGCATCCACGCGGGGCGCGTGACCGTGATGGTGCGCAGGTGGGCGCGCAACAAGGCGATCGCCGGGCATCGGTACCGGACGGGTGTCGACCTGATCGAGGTGGAGCACGTCGATGAGGTGACCGTCGCGGATCTGACGGACGAGGACGCCGTGGCGGCCGGGTACGCGGATCTGGCGGAGTTGGTTTCGAACCTGCGTGGCGACGAGTCGGTGCCGTTGTACCGGGTGTCGTTCCACGTCGTGCGGGGCGGGGATCCGCGGGACGCGCTGGCGGCCGACGCGGCGTTGTCGGGTACGGACGTCGAGGCGATTTCCGCGCGGTTGCGGAGGTTCGATGCCAGTGGCCCGGACGGCCCGTGGACGAGGGCCGCGCTGGAGGCGATCGCGGCGAACCCTGGGCTGCGGGCGGGGACGCTGGCCGGGCAGCTGGGGTGGGAGGAGCTGCTGGTGTTCAAGCGGTCCGTGCGCAAGCTGAAGGACCTGGGCCTCACGCTCTCGCTCGAGGTGGGGTACCGGATTTCGCCGCGGGGCGAGGCTTATCTCAGGTTGTCAGGTCGTACACGGTGACACCGTCCACTGTGGTCGCCTGGTAGTTGTCGGCGACCCAGGTGGCGATCTGCTGGGCGTAGTCGCTGCCGGTGCTGCCTTGCATCGTGAGGCCGTCGCCGAGGAAGTAGTGGATTTGTCCATTGTGGACGTCCTGCTGGAACTGGGCGAGGGTCGGGTACGGGTCGGTGCCGTTGAAACCGCCGACGGCGAGGACCGGGAGGTTGCTCGCGAGCTGGTAGCCGGCGGCGTTGTTGGAGCCGACGGTGGCGGCTGTCCACGTGTGGCCGGGAGCCTGGAGGAGTGCGGTGAGGTTCGGGCCGGGGGTTGCGGTGCCGAGGAGGCCGCCGGCCATACCGCGGCCGCCTCCGCCTGGGCCGCCGAAACCTCCGCCGCCGAAGCCGCGGCTTACTGACGGTCCGGCCGACGGAATGGCGCCGCTGTGGGGAGTAGCCGCCGTGGCGATCGTGTACGCACCGGTGGCGGCCAGGAGCGTGACCAGGCCCAGGACCGCGAGCCCCCGTGTGGCGGTGCGGCCGAGCTGGTTGACGAAGAACACCGCCACGGCCGCGAGCAGCCCGGCGACCAGGATCGCGGGCGCGAGCCACGGTTGCCAGGACGGTTCGCGGATGAGCAGCACATAGGAGGTCACGGCCGTGAGCGCGAGGCCGCCGCTGAGCACGCCGGCCGCGGCGGGGTCGTCGCGCAGGCGCCACAGCTGGACCGCGGCCGTGCCGACGAGCGCGGCGACGGCCGGGGCCAGGGCGACCGTGTAGTACGGGTGGATGATGCCGCCCATGTAACTGAAGACGATCGCCGTCACCAGCAGCCAGCCGCCCCAGATCACGAGCGCCGAGCGGCTTTGGTCGGTGCGCGGTGCCCGGCGCGTGAACCACAGGCCGGCCCCCAGCGCGAGCAGCGCGGCGGGCAGCAGCCACGCGATACCGCCGGCCATTTCGCTGCCGAACAGGCGGAACAGACCCGTGGTGCCCCAGCCGCCGCCGCGTCCGCCGCCGACGCTGCCGGTCTCGTCGCCGGTGATGCGGCCGAAGCCGTTGTATCCGAAGGTGAGGCCGAGGAGGCTGTTGTCCTGGGAACCGCCGATGTAGGGCCGGTCCGCGGCCGGCCACAGCGCGACTACCGCGACGTACCAGCCGGCCGACACGATGACGGCTCCCAGTGCGCCGGCGAGGTGGAGCAAGCGTTTGCCCAGCGGCGTCGGCGCGGCGATCAGGTAGGCGAGGCCCAGCGCGGGCAGCACGAGGAACGCCTGGAGCATCTTCGCGAGAAACCCGAACCCGACGGCCACCCCCGCGAGCGCGAGCCACTTCGGGCCGGCCGTCTCGCTCGCCCGCACCGTGCAATAGGCGGCGGCGATGAGCAGCAGGACCAAAAGCGCGTCGGGATTGTTGAACCGGAAGATCAACGCGGCCGCCGGGGTGAGACTCAGGATCGTCCCCGCCAGCAGTCCGGCCGCGGCTCCGGAAGTGCGGCGGACGGTCGCGTAGAGCAGGTACGTCGACCCGACCCCCATCAGCGCCTGCGGGACGAGCACGCTCCACGCGTTCACGCCGAACAGCCGCGTCGACAACCCCATCACCCACAGGGCGGCGGGGGTCTTGTCGACGGTGATGGCGTTGGCCGCGTCGCTGGACCCGAAGAACCACGCCTTCCAGCTCTGCGCGCCAGCCTGGGCGGCCGCGGAGTAGAACGCGTTGGCCCACCCGGAGGCGCTGAGGTCCACCAGGTACAGCGCCGCCGTGCCCGCGAGCAGGACGGCCAACGCCGGCCGCACCCATCGCGGCCGGGTGACGTCCGCCCGCTTCGGTGTGGCGGCGGGAATCGCGACTGCGGTCATGACAGTCACCCTGGCGCCCCACCCTGGGCCGGCCTTGTGGACACCCTGTGTGCGCCCTGTGCGACGGGATGTCACAGCGTGAGCGGACATCACGGGTGGTAGGGGTAGGAATCAGGCCTGCGTGGCCGGCTCGCCGGTGTGCTGGGTCAGGGACAGCGACTGGGAGGCGGACTCCGTGCGGCGGGGATGCTGTGAACCTCGACGGACCCGCGGTGCGCCGTCGCGTTGGCCGTACTCGGGGTCGGCATTCCTCGGGCGACGAGGTTTCGCTACGCGGCCGGACATCGCCGGGCGACGATGTCCGTCGCCCGGTCAGGCGTAGACCTGCGCGACGGGCTCGCGGACGCGTGTTTCGCGGCAGCGGCGGAGACCTCGGTGCGCCGGGGATGCTGGGCTTCGACGGCGCCGTGGTGTGCCGCGAGCGCGGCGGCCGCGATGGTCGTGGCGAGGTGGACCGCTTGCAGGCGCGGACATGCCGGGGCGTCGGCGGTGGATGGCCGCCGGGCCGTCAGGCTTCGATCTGTGCCACAGGTGATTCGGTGCGCTGGGCCGGGACGGTGACCGGCAGCCGGACCGCGAACTCCGTGCGCCCGGGGATGCTGTGCACCTCGATGGTGCCGTGGTGGGCCACCAGCACCGCGGCCGCGATGGCCATGCCCAGGCCCGTCGAGCCGGCGGCGCGGGAGCGGGAGGAGTCGCCGCGGGCGAAGCGTTCGAAGACGGCCGGGAGGAGGTCCGGGGGGATGCCCGGGCCGTTGTCGGTGACGGTGATCACGGCGGTGCCGTCGGCGGAGCGGGCGAGGGACGTCACGACGGTGGTGCCTGGTGGAGTGTGGACGCGGGCGTTGGCGAGGAGGTTGGCGAGGACCTGGTGGAGGCGTTGGACGTCGCCCAGCACGAGCACCGGGGAGTCGGGCAGGCGCAGCTCCCAGCGGTGCGAGGGGCCGGCCACGTGGGCGTCGCCGACCGCGTCGGCGACGAGGCGGGCGAGGTCGACCTCACCGACGTCGAGGGGGCGGCCCGCGTCGAGGCGGGCGAGGAGCAGGAGGTCTTCGACCAGCGTCGTCATGCGGTCGGCTTCGGATTCGATGCGGGTCATGGACCGGGCGACGTCCGGGGGCACGTGCATGCGGCCGCGGCCGGCGAGCTCGGCGTAGCCGCGGATGGCGGCCAGGGGCGTACGCAGCTCGTGGCTCGCGTCGGCGACGAAACGGCGTACGCGCATTTCGCTGGCGTGCCTCGCTTCCAGCGCGGCGGAGATGTGGCCGAGCATGAGGTTGAGCGCGGAGCCGACCTGGCCGACTTCCGTGCGGGGGTCGGTGTCGCCGTCGGGGACGCGGACGGAGAGGTCCACGTAGCCGCGGTCCAGCGGCAGCTCGGAGACGCGGGCGGCGGTCGCGGCGACGCGGTCGAGCGGGCGGAGAGTGCGCCGGACCGCGAAGGCGCCGATGAAGGCCGCGCCCGTGACGCCGGCGGCCGCGACGCCGAAGAGGATCAGGCCGACGGTGAGCAGCGTCTGCTGCACGGGCTCGAGCGGCACGCCGGTGACGACCACGCCGTCGGGGATGGGCGTCGCGGTGAGGCGGTAGTCGCCGAGGTCGCCGACGGTGCGGGTGTAGGCGCGGCCGTCGGCGGGCAGGCTCTGCAGGGCCGCGAGCTGGTCGTCGGTGAGCGTGACGCGCTGGCCGTGCTGGGACAGCGAGCCGCCGTCGATGAGCCGGCCGCCGGAGAAGTGGGCGTTGACGGTGCCGGCGCCCTGCCCGGGCGCGTCGAGTGGGTTGTGGCCGCCCAGCGGCCCGCCGTGCGTCGCGAAGTCCTGGGCCCGGCCGGCGGCGGCGTAGAGCTGCCCGTCGGTCTGGTCGATGAGGAACGCCCGCAACGCAAACTCGCTCACCACCCCGATCACCAGGCACACCAGCGACAACAGCGCCACGATCGCCATGGTCAGCTTCGCGCGCAACGACAGCCGCCCGAAGCGGGTCCTCGCGCGCTGAGTCATGACACGAGCGTGGGGGCGCCGGGTGTGGGCCGCATGTGTGCTGCCTGTGAGCCCGCTGTGATGTCGGGTGTCCGAAAAGTCGGGGTCACAGGTCGGGCTGACCACGGCCACAGTCCCGGCACAGGGTTCGCCTCGATGGTGGTGGTCGATTCCCCAGTCGAAGGAGCATGTGATGACCTCGGAACAGTCCACTCAGGACCCTGCCCAGCCCGCTTGGGGTGGCACTCCCGGCAGCTCGAACCCCGGCCCGAATCGTCGGCGCAAGTGGGTCGCGGGCGGGGTCGCCGCGGCGGTCGCCGTCGGTGGCGGCGCCGCGATCTGGATCGCGAGCAGCTCGGTCGACTCCGGCACGGCCACTGCCGCCGGCCCGGGTGCGGGCGCCGGCGCCGGCCAGGGCGGTCCGGGCGGCGCTGGTGGCCCCGGCGGCGCCGGCGCGCTCGGCCAAGCCCTGCACGGCGAGTTCACCGCCGCCGACGACAGCGGCGCCTACGTGACGAAATTCCTCCAGACGGGCAAAGTCACCGCCCTGTCCGCCACCTCCCTCACCGCCCAGAGCGACGACGGCTTCACCAAGATCTACACGATCGACTCGGCCACCGCGACGGGCATCACCAACGGCGAAAAGGTCACCATCGTCGCCACCACTTCCGGAGACACGGCCACCGCCACCTCGGTCGAGGAAGCGAAGGACGGCCCGCCGTCACAGTAGTTCCGCGGGCTGCGGTCGGGCTTGGTCCGGGTACGACCGCGCAAACGGGGCGGTGTGCGGGCGGCAGGAACTGCTGGGCGAACGCCTGCCGGCAGCGATCGATGGCCTGCCGTCACGGCAGTTACTGTGTTGCGGCCAGGGCTCGCGCGGCACGACACTGCCGCTGAGGGCGGTGTGTGCGGGCAGCGCGAACGCCAATCGGCAGCGGTCGCCGTCACGGCAAGTTCCTGCGCCGCGGTCAAGGCTCGCGCGACACAACACTGCTCAAGAGGGCGGTGTGCGAGCGGCGGGAACGGCTGAGCGGGACGCCGGTCGCAAGCGATTGGCAGCCCGTCGTCGCAGTGGTTACGGGCTGAGGCAAGCGCTTGCGCGAAGCAAGACCGTCGACAGGAAAGCACCCGTAAGCGGTGCGAGCAGCTGGCGAGGGCCAGTCAGGAGCACCCGAGGGCCCGCCGTCACAGCAGTTCCCGGGCGGCGGCAAGAGCTTGCGCCGCGTACGAACGTCCGAACAGGACGGTGTGCACGAGCAGCGGGAACAGCTGATGCATCGGCACCCGCGAGCGCCAGCCGGCGGCGAGTGGCGTGGCCTCGTCGTAAGCCGAGATCACCTCGGCCAAATGCGGGCAGCCGAACAGATGGAGCATCGCGAGATCCGTCTCGCGGTGCCCACCGTGGGCGGCCGGGTCGATCAGGCAGACGCTGCCCGACGTCCACAAGACGTTGCCGTTCCACAGGTCCCCGTGTAGTCGCGCAGGCGGCTCCGCAGGCCCGGCAACGGACGGGAACCGCGAACAGGCCCGTTCGAAAACGCCAGCCTCGGCAACGTCAAGCACCCCGGAGTCCACCGCCTGCCGCACATACGGCAAGACCCGCTGCTCCGCGTACCACCGCGACCACTCGGCGCCGGTCACATTCGCCATCGGGGCCAGGCCGATCCGCGCCTCCACCGGCCCACCCGGAGGTGGTGAACCGAAAGCCGGCGCCCCGGCCGAATGCAACCGGGCCAAACCCAGCCCGAACGAACGCGCCGCGGCAACCGTCGCACGCGCAGTCGCAATCCGGTCGAGGACCAGCCACTCGTCGTCAAAGCCACGCACACCGACGAGCGAGACCGCGTCAGCCGAAGCCAGCCACCGCAACCCCGCGGCCTCGGCGACAGCCGCGCCGGGTGCGTGCTTCACCACCACCCACCCGTCGGCCAGCTCGGCTTCCACCAGAGAACCCGACGAGCGCGTACGCACCACCTCAAGGCCGGTCAGCCGGGCAACAACGTCAGCAGCGCTCACCGGTCGTAGTCGACCGCCAGCGCAGGCGTCGTCGGGCGGGCCCGGCACGTCAGGATCCGGTTGTCCGCCACATCCGCCTCCGTGAGCGCGTACTGCACATCCATGTCCACGCGCCCCCGCACCAGCTTCGCCACGCAGCTGCCGCATGCGCCGCCGGTGCAGGAGTACGGCACGTCGAGCCGGGCGCGCAGTGAAGCGTCCAGCACGGTTTCGCCCGGCTGCGTCACGATGTCCGTCACGTGCCGCCCGACGGTGACCGACAGGGCGGCCGACGCACCTTCCGGGCTGCGCGCCGGGGCGCCGGCGAAGAGTTCGAACTGCACGTCCTCGTCGGGGACGTAGGCCTCGCGCAGGGTGCGGCGCGCCATGTCGAGCAGGCCGCGCGGGCCGCAGAGGAACCACTGGTCGACCTTGGCCGGGTGAAGGCGGTTCTGCAGCAGCGCGCGCAGCCGGGTCGCGTCGAGGCGGCCGCTGCGGTAGCGCTCGTGGGAGATCGCGAGGGCCTCGCCGACGGTGTCGAAGTGCCGCACCGGGCGGTGGGCGTGCAGGTCCGGATCGCGTTCGTCGGTGCGGAAGTGGACCACGTGCAGCCGGCCCGCCCACTCGCGGGCCAGCGCGCTGATCTCGTCGGCGAACATCGTCGTCGCGCCGGAAGTGTTGACGTACAACAGGGTCGCGCGGCTGTGGGCCTCCGCGCGCAGGGCGCTGGACAGGATCGACAGCACCGGCGTGATCCCGCTGCCGGCCGCCAGCACGACGTAGTGCGCCGAACGGTCCGGGCACGGCGAAAGCGTGAACCCGCCTGAAGGTGGCAGCAGTTCGAGCACGGCACCCGGCTTCAGCTGCGAAGTCGCGAACGGCGAGAAAGTGCCGCCCGCACGGCGTTTCACCGCGATCCGCAACGACGCCGAACCGGCGGGGGAGCAGAGGGAGTACGTGCGCCGGACCACGGTGCCGTCCACAGTGGTGCGCACGACCACGTGCTGGCCGGGCACGTGCCGGAACGTCTCGCGCAGCTCTTCGGGGACGTCGAAGGTGATCGCCACCGCGTCCTGGGCGATCGGTTCCACGGAAACAACCCGCAGCGCGTGGAACCGCCGAGGCCCGCGCAGCAAGGGTTCCGGCGCGGGTTCCTTCTCGAAGCACTCGGTGAGCCGCCGCCACGCGCGGTACTCGGCGGCCGTCAGCTCGCGGCCCCACGCCGTGGTGATGGGGACTTCGCGCGCCAGGTATGCGTCGCGGTTGTCGTTCCACGCGCGCAGGTACAGGTAGAACGGGATCGCCGGGTGAAGATGGTGCACCAGGTGGTAGTTCTGGTACAGCATGATCGGCGTCATCAGCCACTCCAGCCCCACGCGCACCCGCGTGGCGCCGAAGCGGTTCTCCGCCAGACCGTGGTGGGGCAGCCAGTCGAACCACCACGCCAGCAGTGCGAGCCCCAGCCGCTGCGGGATGAGGTAGACCACCAGCAGTTCCCAGCCGTGGCCGCACGCCACCACGGTCACCACCATCGCCGCGAACGCCACCAGCGCCACCAGCGTCTCCGCGCGCTCGAGGCGCGGGCGGCCGTGCACGCGACGGGAATAGAAGCGCACGTACCAGAAGTCGATCGTCGGCCAGCGGAACGGCAGCTGCCACCACGGGCCCTGCGAAGTCCAGGCGTCCGGGTCCGTGCTCGCATCGGCGTTGGTGTTGCGGTGGTGCTCGAGGTGGATGAAGCGCAGGAACGGGAACGAGCCGTAGGCCGCCACGAACAGCATCGCCAGCCGGCCGAGCACCTCGTTGAGCCAGGTGAGCTTCCCGGCCGCGTGATGGGCCGACTCGTGCGCGACGGTGAACATCGTGAACGTGACGAGCGCGTGCAGCGGGATCGTCACCCACAGTGGCGCGATGCCGCACAACGCGAGCCAGGTGGCCGTGCCCCACACCGCCAGACCGCCCGCGAACAGGGTGAGCGTGGGCAGGGACGCGGGCGCGAGCGGGATCCGGGGACTGGGCACGGCGGTGCGCTCGGGCGCCCCGGGCTGTTCCCCGGCGCCGAGCCGGCTGTCGACGACGGGCATCGAGCGGTCTCCTCGGTCGATCGCTCCTGGCCAAGCGGTGACAACTTAGACAACCGCACGGGGTTTGTAAATCGGTTTGACACGGATTCAGGGGTGCGTCCTGGTCAGTGGCTGCGCAGGCCGTCGTCGCTGAGCTCACTTCCCGTGAAATCCGGTGTCGCCGAGGAGTCCCCGGGGGCGCGTGCGCTCGCGGGAGCGGCTGCTCGCGGCCGCGGCCGAGCTGACGTGCGTCGGCGGCTGGGCGAACCTCACGATGGGCCGGCTCGCGGCCGACCTCGTGCGAGCCGCCAGACCGTCTACAGCGAAGTGGGCTCCAAGGCCGGGCCGGCCGAGGCCCTCGTGCTGCGCGAGACCGACAAGCTCGCCGGCACCGTCGGGCAGATCGTCGCGCGCCACCCGGGCGACGCGGCCGAGGGCGTCACCGCCGCGTTCTGCCACATCGTGGCGGCCGCGCGCGTGAACCCGCTGCTCAAGACCGTGCTGGGCGGGCAGGACGGCGACGAGTTGCTGTCGCTCATCACCACGCGTTCGCAGGCCGTGCTGGAGCGCGCCGTGACCGCGCTGACGCCCGTGTTGCGGGCGC
Source organism: Amycolatopsis sp. NPDC005232 (assembly GCF_040607795.1). Taxonomy (NCBI): domain Bacteria; kingdom Bacillati; phylum Actinomycetota; class Actinomycetes; order Pseudonocardiales; family Pseudonocardiaceae; genus Amycolatopsis; species Amycolatopsis sp. NPDC005232. Next base: position 45,143 of record NZ_JBEXHL010000014.1, read on the forward strand.
AATACCCGGAGCGCGGGTTGTCGGAAGAGGCGTGGTCCGTCTTCGCCGAGACGTTCGTCCGGCTCCTGCTCAGCCACGTGGTGCAGCCCGGCGGGCCGGTCGAGCGGACGGCCACGAGCGTGCGCTGGGTGCTCGGGCGGATGCTCGACCGCTGATCGGGAGGGGTGTCCGGGTGCCCCCGACCAGGTCCGGTGAGGCCAAGGGCCTAGACTCGGCTGTCCCGGTCGGCAGGTGACCGGGGCCGTCCCGAGGGACAGTCCAACCCCCATTGTTTACCGCTCGAGGAGAAGACCTTGAAGAGCACCGTCGAGCAGCTCAGCCCGACGCGAGTCAAGATCAATGTCGAGGTGCCGTTCGACGAGCTCAAGCCGAACTTCGACCGCGCCTACCGCAAGATCGCCGAACAGGTGCGCATCCCGGGCTTCCGGCCCGGCAAGGCGCCCGCTCGCGTCCTGGAAAGCCGGATCGGCCGTGCGCCGGTGCTCGACGAGGTCGTCAACGAAGCCATCCCGGCCAAGTACATCGAGGCCGTTCGCGCCGGTGAGGTCCGCACGCTGGGCCAGCCGGAGTTCGAGGTGACGAAGCTCGAGGACCGCGACGTCCTGGAGTTCAGCGCCGAGGTCGACGTGCGGCCGGAGATCGCGCTGCCCGACCTCGAGGGCCTCGAGGTGAGCGTTGACGACGTCGAGACCACCGACGCGGAGGTCGACGAGCAGCTCGACGAGCTGCGCGCCCGCTTCGGCACCCTGACCGGTGTCGAGCGTCCGGCCGAGAACGGCGACTTCGTGTCCATCGATCTGTCGGCCACGGTCGACGGAACCGCGGTGGAGGAGGCCTCCACCACCGGCCTGTCCTACGAGATCGGCTCCGGCCAGCTCGTGGACGGCATCGACGAGGCGATCGTCGGTGCGAGCGAGGGTGAGACGAAGACCTTCACCACCAAGCTCGTGGCCGGCGAGTTCGCCGGGCAGGACGCCGAGGTCACCGTCACCATGCAGTCGGTCAAGCAGCGCGAGCTGCCGGAGGCCGACGACGAGTTCGCGCAGCTCGCGAGCGAGTTCGACACGATCGACGAGCTGAAGAGCGACCTTCGCGAGCGCCTCGGCCGCGTGAAGAAGATGCAGCAGGGCGTGCAGGCGCGCGACAAGGTCCTCGACATCCTCCTGGAGCGCACCGAGGTGCCGATCCCGGAGAAGGTGCTCGAGGCCGAGATCGAGAACCGCAAGCACGACGCGGTGCACCCGTTCGACCACGACGAGGCGAAGTTCGCCCAGGCGCTCGAGGCCGAAGGCCGTACTCTGGACGAGTTCAACGCCGAGGTCCAGGAGGAGTCGGAGAAGGCGGTGCGTACCCAGCTGCTGCTGGACACCATCGCCGACAACGAGAAGACCTCCGTCAACGACGGCGAGCTCACCGAGCGCATCGTGTACCAGGCCCAGCGCTTCGGTGTCAGCCCGGACGAGTACGTGCAGCGGGCCCAGCAGTCGGGCCAGCTGACCGCGATCTACGCCGACGTGCGCCGCGGCAAGGCGCTGGCGTCGGTGGTCCGGGGCACGACCGTGAAGGACGCCTCGGGCGCCGAGGTCGACCTCACCGAGCTGTTCGGCGCCGACGAGGCTGATGCCCCGGCCGGCGACGAGACGCAGGTCACCGAGGAAGCGGCCGCGACCCCTGCGGAGTGACGCTGTAAGCGAACTTGGGCGGTGTCGGGCATTCCGCACCGCCCGAGTTCGTTAGGGTCGGTTGCAAGATCTCAAGCATCTGAACACGACAGCGGTGGCCGACACGACGAAGGGTCACCGCCGGCGAAAAGGCAGGCAGACGTGAAGCAGCACATGCCCGAGGGGCGGACCGGCACCTCCGGACTCACCCTCACCGACTCGGTGTTCGAGCGGTTGCTCCAGGAGCGCATCGTCGTCCTCGGCTCCGAGGTCAACGACGAGATCGCCAACCGGATCACCGCGCAGCTGTTGCTGCTCGACGCGGACGACGGTGAGTCCGACATCCGGTTCTACATCAACTCGCCGGGTGGCTCGGTCACCGCCGGGTTCGCCATCTACGACACCATGCAGCTGATCCGCCCGGACGTCGCCACGTACGCCATGGGCATGGCGGCCTCGATGGGGCAGTTCCTGCTCTCGTCGGGCACGCCGGGCAAGCGGTACGCGCTCCCGCACGCCAGGATCCTGATGCACCAGCCGTCGGCGGGTGTCGGCGGTACCGCGTCCGACATCGCGATCCAGGCGGATCTGTACAACAAGTGGAAGCAGGAGCTCGCCCGCATCACGGCCGAGCAGACCGGGCAGACCACGGAACAGATCGTCAAGGACGGCGACCGCGACCGCTGGTTCACGGCGCAGGAGGCGAAGGAATACGGCTTCGTCGACCATGTGCTGTCGGCCGGCATCACCTCGAACAACTGAGCGCGAAGCACACAGGAGACCTCTCATGAGCAATTACCGGCTCCCGGGTGACTTCCGGGCTCCGCAGACTCCTCAGTCGCGGTACATCCTGCCGTCGTACGTCGAGCGGACGAGCTACGGCGTCAAGGAGTCCAACCCGTACAACAAGCTGTACGAGGAGCGGACGATCTTCCTCGGCGTGCAGGTGGACGACGCGTCGGCCAACGACGTGATGGCCCAGCTGCTGCACCTCGAGCACGAGGACCCGGACCGCGACATCAGCATCTACATCAACTCCCCGGGTGGGTCGTTCACGTCGCTGATGGCGATCTACGACACCATGCAGTACATCCGCCCGGACATCTCCACGGTGTGCCTCGGCCAGGCCGCTTCGGCCGCCGCGGTGCTGCTGGCGGCCGGCACGCCGGGCAAGCGCATGGCGCTGCCCAACGCGCGCGTGCTGATCCACCAGCCGGCCACCGAGGGCACCTACGGGCAGGTCTCGGACCTGGAGATCCAGGCCAACGAGATCCAGCGCGTGCGCCGCCAGATGGAGGTCATCTTGGCGAAGCACACGAACAAGGAGCCCGACCAGATCAGGGCCGACATCGAGCGGGACAAGATCCTGACCGCCGACGAGGCCAAGGCCTACGGCCTGATCGATGAGGTCCTTCCGTACCGGAAGGCCTCCGCCAACTGATCACGGAACCGGTGCGTGTCGAATCGGCGACACGCACCGGTTCTCTGGTCTAGTGTCGACCTCTGACGTGCCTTCTCCTCACCCGGGTGTTCCCGCTCGCGGCTTCGGACGGGTACCGTCAGTGGCAGTGCGTGAAGCTTCGGCCGGTCGGTGTGAAAGCAGTCGGCTCGGGCCGGAGCGGCAAGACAGTGTCAGGTGCGTACCGCGCACCGGAGGGGACGAGGTCAACGGCCATGGCACGGATCGGTGACGGCGGCGACCTGCTGAAGTGTTCTTTCTGCGGGAAGAGCCAAAAGCAGGTGAAGAAGCTCATTGCCGGCCCCGGGGTCTACATCTGCGATGAGTGCATCGACCTCTGCAACGAGATCATCGAAGAGGAACTGGCCGAAGCCGGCGAGGTGAAGCTCGACGAGCTGCCCAAGCCCGCGGACATCCGCGAGTTCCTCGAGCAGTACATCATCGGCCAGGACGACGCGAAGAAGACGCTCGCGGTCGCGGTGTACAACCACTACAAGCGCATCCAGGCCGACGACAAGGCCGGGCCGAAGGACTCCAAGGACGAGCCCGTCGAGCTGGCGAAGTCCAACATCCTGATGCTCGGGCCGACCGGTACCGGCAAGACCTACCTGGCGCAGACGCTCGCGAAGCTGCTGAACGTGCCGTTCGCCATCGCGGACGCCACGGCGCTGACCGAGGCCGGCTACGTCGGCGAGGACGTCGAGAACATCCTCCTCAAGCTGATCCAGGCCGCCGACTACGACGTGAAGCGCGCCGAGACGGGCATCATCTACATCGACGAGGTCGACAAGATCGCCCGCAAGTCGGAGAACCCGTCGATCACGCGCGACGTGTCGGGCGAGGGCGTGCAGCAGGCGCTGCTGAAGATCCTCGAGGGCACCACGGCGTCGGTGCCGCCCCAGGGCGGGCGCAAGCACCCGCACCAGGAGTTCATCCAGATCGACACCACCAACGTGCTGTTCATCGTGGCCGGTGCGTTCGCGGGGCTCGAGAAGATCATCAACGAGCGCGTCGGCAAGCGCGGCCTCGGCTTCGGCGCGGAGATCCGCACCAAGGCCGAGATCGAGGGCAGCGACGTCTTCTCCGAGACGATGCCCGAGGACCTGATCAAGTTCGGCCTGATCCCGGAGTTCATCGGCCGCCTCCCGGTGGTCGCCACGGTGAACCACCTGGACAAGGATTCGCTGGTCTCGATCCTCACGCAGCCGCGCAACGCCCTGGTGAAGCAGTACAAGAAGCTCTTCGAGATGGACAACGTCGAGCTCGAGTTCACCGACACGGCGCTCGAGGCCATCGCCGACCAGGCGATGCTGCGCGGCACGGGCGCCCGCGGCCTGCGCGCGATCATGGAGGAAGTCCTCCAGCCGGTCATGTACGACATCCCGAGCCGCGACGACGTGGCGAAGGTCGTGATCACCGAGCAGACCGTGCGGGAGAACGTGAACCCCACGATCGTCGCGCGGCAGCCGTCCCGGCGGGCCCGCAGCGAGCGTGGTGAGAAGTCGGCCTGAGCCGTTAGCTGATCGGCTTGAGCCGTTTGCGGGAGTCCGCTGCCAGGCTGTTCGCGGCACGCGCGATAATGGACAGGATGACAACCGTGCCGCTGACCGCAGCCCCAGGGGACAACACCACCGCCTCGGTGTCGGACGAGGATGAGGCCACTTCGCCTCCGCCTGCGTCGACTGATGCGCCGTCGGTGGGCATCGTCGAACTGAGCGAGCGAGTCGTCGCGTCCATCCTGACGCGCTTCCCGTGGCTGTACCGCGCGGGCAACATCATGCTGGCCGTCTTCGCGGTCGTCTGCCTGGTGGCGGTGGGGACGCGGTTGTCGGCGTTGCCGCTGATCCCGTTGCCGTTGTTCGCGTTGGCTTGGTACTTCCTGCGCTTCCTGCGCGTGGCGGAGACCCGTCGGCTGCAACTGCGGTGGGCGCTGCTGACGGCGCTGGCGACGATGGTGGGGTTCTGGTTGATCTCGGTGGTGGCTCGGTGGGTGTCTTCCTGAGGCTCGTGTTGCGCGGCTGAGTGCGGGCGGGCTGGTGACCGGGTTGGTCGTGCTGGTGCTGGTGGCGCGGAGCTGACTTCAAGGGGGCGTCCGTCGCGTTTGGAGCGTGCCCGCTGCCTCACACCGCGCGCGGCACGTGCTTCCCGACGAAGCTCACCAGGCTCGGCACGACGGAGTGGAAGAACGTGTCGCTGTGGATGCCCTTCGCCGTGTAGCCGACGGCCGGGTGGGTGGCCGCGATGTAGCGGCGGACGCCGGTGATGAAGGAGTCCTCCGTGCCGCACCAGAGGGCCGTGGGGATGCCGCGCAGGGCGGTGAGGTGGCGCAGTGGGTCGAGCGAGGTCCAGTCGGTCTGGCCGGTGAAGATGTGGCGCTTGGCCATCTCGGGCCAGTTCGTGATGAGCGCCGGCGAGATGGCCGCGATGGCCTCTGGCGGTTGACGACGCTCGGCGCGGCGGCGGCCGTAGACCATCGCGCCGAAGCCGCCCATCGAGACGCCGGCGCAGGCGAAGGGCAGGCCGTGCGCGCCGCCGAGGCCGCGGGCCGCGAGCCAGCGCGGGACTTCCTCCAGCAGCATCGCCATGGGGTCGTCGCCGGGGCGGACCTCGTGCCAGTAGTTGTCCCCGCCGTCGACGGCGACGTAGCCGTGCGCGGGCACGGCCTTGCGCGCGACGTCCGAGGCGAGCTGTTTGAGCAGGCCGCTGGGGGCGGCGCTGCGGGCGTTGCCGTGCAGGCCGTGCAGCATGAGGGACATCGGCAGGTCGAGCGGCGGCTTCTTGCTCGGCAGGAAGAGGACGAGGTCGACGTCGCGGCCCCTCGCGGCGGAGTGCACCCGCTCGACGCGCAGCGAACCGACCTGGGTGACCGGTGAGTCGGTGGTGACGCCGAGGACCTGCAACGCCTGACCGAGAGGCGTGAGCCCCGCTGCCGTCGCCGCGGCGAGCCCCGCGACGCCCAGGCCCGCGGCCCCGGCGGCGATCGCGGTGCGACGGCTGACGCGGCCGTTCACCCGGCCTCCGTCCCAGCGACGGCGACGGACGCGCGGCGGGCACTCAGGCTGCCCACGGCGGCCTCGGCCCCGGAAACGGCGCCGCGCGCGGCCCGGCGGTCGACCCGTCCGTCCACCTCGGCCTCCGTCCCAGACCACCGCAGGAAACTCCCACCCACCTGGACGCAGCTCACCATCCGCGCGTTGCCTGGCGCCACCGATCATCGTGCAGAGTCCGCGCCCGCTGCGCCAGTCCTGAAACCCGGCCCTTGCGACCGTTCCATAACTCTGTTATCAATGAATAACACTGTTATGGAAGGATCTCGCATGACCAACAAGTTCCTCGAAGGCAACTTCGCCCCCGTCACCCACGAGCACACCGCCACGCGGCTCGAGGTGACCGGGGAGCTGCCCGACTACCTCGACGGCCGCTACCTGCGCAACGGGCCCAACCCGCTCGCGCGGCAGGACCCCGAGAGCTACCACTGGTTCCTCGGCGACGGCATGGTCCACGGCGTCCGCCTGCGGGACGGGCGGGCCGAGTGGTACCGCAACCGCTGGATCCGCACGCCGCACGTCGCGGGGTTGCTCGGGGAGGGGGCGGAGGCGCCGAACATGGGTATCGGGGCCAACACGAACGTCATCGGGCACGCCGGGCGCACGCTCGCACTCATCGAGGGCGGCCTGCCGGCGTATGAGCTCACCGAGGAGCTCGACACCGTCGGCGCGTGCGACTTCGACGGGACGCTGCCGGGCGGCTACACGGCCCACCCCAAGCGCGATCCGGGCACGGGCGAGCTGCACGCCGTCACGTACACGTTCGGCCTCGGCAATCGCGTGCGGTACTCGGTCGTCGGCACCGACGGGCGGGCGCGGCGCGTCGTGGACATCGAGGTGGCGGGCCGGCCGATGATGCACGATTTCTCGCTCACCGAAAAACACGTCGTCTTCTACGACCTGCCCGTGACCTTCGACGCGAACCAGACGCCGGCCCACGTCGACGTGCCCGACCCGGTCACCGCACGCTCCGGCCGCGGCGTGAGCTCACTGCCGTACCGCTGGAACCCCGAGTACCCGGCGCGCGTCGGCGTGATGCCGCGCGACGGGGACAACGCCGACGTGCGCTGGTTCGACGTCGCGCCGTGCTACGTCTTCCACCCGCTCAACGCCTACGACGACGGCGACCGCGTCGTGCTCCACGTCGTGCGTCACCCCAAGGTGTTCGACCACGGCGTGCACGGCCCGACCGAAGGTGAGCCGACGCTCGACCGCTGGACCGTCGACCTCACGGCGGGCAAGGTCCTCGAAAACCGGATCGACGAGCACGGGCAGGAGTTCCCGCGCGTCGACGAGCGCCTCGTCGGGCGCGCGCACCGCTACGGCTACGCGGTGGCCGTGGACGGGCTCTCGAACCTCACCGGCGCGGTCTACAAACACGACCTGCGCAACGGAACCGCCCAGCGGCACGGGTTCGGCCCCGGCCGCGTGCCCGGGGAGTTCGTGTTCGTTCCGTCCCGTGTGGACGCTGCCGAGGACGAAGGCGTGCTCATGGGTTTCGTCTTCGACGCGGCCACCCAGCGCAGCGACCTGACGCTGCTCGACGCGGGAACGCTCGAGCCTGTCGCGGCCGTGCACCTGCCCGACCGCGTGCCCCACGGCTTCCACGGCAACTGGGTGCCGATCGGCTAGACCGAACGGCCTACGTCAGCACCCGCTGATCGCCCGTGTAGAGGTTCATGCTGTCGCCACGCAGGAAACCGATGAGCGTCATCCCGTTCTCCTCGGCCAGCTCGGCGGCCAAAGAGGACGGAGCGGACACGGCGGCGAGCAGACCGATTCCGGCCATCGCCGCCTTCTGCACCAGCTCGAACGAGGCACGGCCGGAGACCAGCAGCCCACAGTCGGGCGCGGGTATCCGACCGGCCTGCAGGGCCCACCCGAGCACCTTGTCCACAGCGTTGTGCCGCCCGACGTCCTCGCGCACGACCTCGAGCTCACCGTCCTGAGTGAACAGTGCGGCCGCGTGTAGCCCGCCGGTGGACTTGAACACCTTCTGCTGTTCCCGCAACGTGTCCGGGAGCTTCACCAGCACGTCGGTCTTCACCTCGAACGGCGAGTCCGCGGGGGAGAAGCGGCTCTTCAGCTTCACGGCGTCGAGCGCGGCCTTGCCGCAGACGCCGCACGAGGATGTGGTGTAGAAGTTGCGCTCCACGCCGACGTCCGGAGGTGCCACTCCGGGCGCGAGTGTCACGTCGAGCACGTTGTAGGTGTTGCGGCCCTGGTCGTCGACGCCGTCGCAGTAGCGCGCGGCCGCGATGTCCTCACGGGAGCCGAGCACGCCCTCCGACAACAGGAAGCCGTGGGCCAGCTCGACATCGTGACCCGGAGTGCGCATCGTCACAGCGAGTGCTTTGCCGCCGACGCGGATCTCCAACGGCTCTTCGGCCGCCAGTGAGTCGGGGCGACGACGTTCGCCGGTCGAGGAAATCCTCCGCACCGGCCGTCGCACGGTCACCCTGCCCATCTGTCCACCTTTCAACGGCCTGTGAAGACGTGCGCAGACGATCTACGACACCCAGCCGATGCAACGTCGGGGAACAAGTAATACATTCCCACCATCACCTCACAGTTCGGAGGAGTCTGACGATGGCCCTCGGCTTCCTGGCCCGCTCTCGTATCGTCGCACCGCCTGGCTGGACCCGTTGGCTGGTCCCTCCCGCGGCGTTGTCGATCCATCTCTCGATCGGTCAAGCCTACGCGTGGAGCGTGTTCAAAACTCCGCTCGAGAAGACCATGCACCTCTCGGGCACGGAGTCCGGGCTGCCGTTCCAGCTGGGCATCGTGATGCTCGGCCTCTCGGCCGCGTTCGGCGGCACGCTCGTGGAGAAGAACGGCCCGCGCTGGGCCATGTTCGTGGCGACGATCTGCTTCGGCACCGGCTTCCTCGTGGCGGCGCTCGGCGTGGCCACCGGGCAGTTCTGGCTCGTGGTCGTGGGCTACGGCGGGATCGGCGGCATCGGCCTCGGGATCGGCTACATCTCACCCGTGTCGACGCTCATCAAGTGGTTCCCCGACCGGCCCGGCATGGCCACGGGCATCGCGATCATGGGCTTCGGCGGCGGCGCGCTCATCGCCTCGCCGTGGTCCTCGGCGATGCTCGGCTCCACACCGACCACGAGCGACATCGCGGTCGCGTTCCTGATCCACGGTGTCGTCTACGCGGCGTTCATGACGATGGGCGTGCTGCTCGTGCGCGTGCCGGCCGACGGGTGGAAGCCCGCGGGCTGGGAGCCCAAGGCCCAGGAGACCAAGAAGCTCATCTCCACGCACAACGTCTCGGCCGCCAACGCGCTCAAGACGCCCCAGTTCTGGTGTCTGTGGATCGTGCTGTGCCTCAACGTGACCGCCGGCATCGGCATCCTGGAGAAGGCCGCGCCGATGATCTCGGACTTCTTCAAGGGCACCTCGGCGCCGGTCAGCACGGCGGCCGCCGCCGGTTTCGTCGCGATGCTCTCGCTCACCAACATGCTGGGCCGGTTCGTCTGGTCGTCGGTCTCGGATGCGGTGGGGCGCAAGAACATCTACCGCTTCTACCTCGGCGTGGGCGCGGTGCTGTACCTGATCATCGCGCTGACCACGAACTCGTCGAAGCTGCTGTTCGTGCTGTGCGCGATGCTGATCCTCTCCTTCTACGGCGGCGGTTTCTCGACGCTGCCGGCGTACCTGAAGGACCTGTTCGGCAACTACCAGGTCGGCGCGATCCACGGCCGGCTGCTCACCGCGTGGTCGGTCGCCGGCGTTCTCGGGCCGCTGATCGTCGACGGCATCGCCGACAGCGAGAAGTCCGCGGGCAAGAGTGGTCCAGACCTCTACGCGACGTCGTTCTACATCATGATCGCGCTGCTCGTGGTCGGCTTCATCGCCAACGAGTTCGTGCGGCCGGTCAAGGCGAAGTTCCACGAGCCCGTGGCGAGCACCCAGGTGGGGAGTGAGGCGTGATGAGCACACCGGACGTGGAAGGCCGCTCGGGCGGGCGCACCTTGCTGCTCGTGGTCGCCTGGCTGTGGGTGCTGGTGCCGTTCGTGTACGGCGTTTACGAGCTGATCCTGAAGGTCATCGATCTGTTCAGCAGCTGATGGCCCGCTGATCGGGATTACCCGGGTCTGCTGAGGAGCGCGACCACCGGTGCACGACGTGCCGGAGGTCGCGCTCTTTTCGTCCGCCGGTGGCTGCTTGATGGACAGCCGTGATGAGCAACGTCAACTCAGGATCGTCCACGGTGTCCTTCGGTGGCCGCGATCATCGTAACGGCTTCGTCCGGATAGTCGCTGGACAAATGGTCAAGAGTCGTTGACCATTGGCTCTCGTGACTGGGGACGACTACGTTCCGCCCTCCGACAGCGTCGAGGTGCGGACTACAGAACAACTGCGCGCTGTGAACAACCTGGTGCGCCACCGCGTGCTCGCGGTGCTGCGCGACGGGCCCGCGACGATCACGCAGATCGCCGTGCGCCTGGATCTGGCGAAAGGGAGCTCGAGCTACCACGTGCGCGTGCTGGAGCGCGCCGGGCTCATCCACGTGGTCCGCACTCGCAAGGTGCGCGGCGTGGTGGAGCGGTACTACGGGATGGTCGCGAAGACGATCGAGCTGCCGGATCCCGCGCCGGGGCAGCGAGACGTGCTGATGCAGCACGCGATCGACGACCTGGCGACCGCGCCTGACGGGTCGCCGCGGCTGGTGCGGCTGAAGCACCTGCGGCTGAGCGAGGCCCGGTTCGCAGAGTTCGAGCAGCGGCTGGGCGAGCTCCTCGACGAGATGCACGCGGCACGCGAACCCGCCGAGCCCGCGGCGACGATCGCGGTGGCGTTCTTCCGGCCTGGTGAGGGGGCGGCGCGGTGACTGCGGTGATGAGTGTCTTTCGCCGTTCGGGTGCGGCGCCCAAGATGCCGCCAGCCTTCGCGCGGCTGTGGACGGCGGCGACGGTATCCGGGCTGGGGGATGGGGCGTACGCGGCTGCGTTGCCGTTGTTCGCCGTGGCGCTGAGCAAAGATCCCGTCGTGATCAGCCTGGTGTCGGTGGCGATGCTGCTGCCGCACCTGGTGGTGGGGCTGGTGGCGGGCGCGCTGGTGGACCGGTGGGACCGGCGGCGCACGATGTGGCTCGCCGATCTGTGGCAGGCGGGGCTGCTGGCGCTCGCGGTCGTGGCGGGGGCGCTCGGCGCGCTCGGGATCCCGGCGTTGCTGGTGCTGGCGTTCCTGCTCGGAGTGGGGCAGCTGTTCTTCGACGTGGCCTCGCAGGCCTACCTGCCGGACCTGCTCGGGCGCGACCAGACGTTGCTGCGCCGCGCCAACGGACGCCTGCGCGGCGCGTCGACGGCGGCCGGGCAGTTCGCGGGGCCGCCGGTCGGCAGCTTCCTGTTCTCGCTCGCGCGGACGGTGCCGTTCGTGGTCGACGCCGTGTCGTTCGTGGTGAGCGCGCTGCTGATCCGGACGTTGCCGTCGACGCCGGTGCCCGAGCGCGTCGAGGGCCGCAGTGTGTGGGCGGAGGCGCAGGAGGGGTTCCGGTACGTCGTCCGGGACCGGCTGCTGCTCGGCCTGGCGTTGCGGCCGGCGGTCGGCAACCTGGCGTTCGGCGCGGTGGGTGCGGTGCTGGTGTTGTTCGCGCAGGACACCCTGGGCCTGTCCGCCCTCGGCTACGGCTTCCTGCTCGCCGCCGACGCCGTCGGCGGGGTGCTGGGTGCGATGGTCGTGGCGGGACCTCTCGAGAAGCTGCTGGGCACGGGCACGGCGCTCACTCTGACGGCCGTCGTGGAGGGCGGGTCGATCCTCGTCTTCGGGCTCGCGGACAGCCCGTGGCTCGCCGGCGCCATGTTCGCCCTCTGCGGCTGCGGCATGGCGACCACCATGGTGCTCGGCTGGTCGCTGCGCCAGGTGATCGTCCCGGGCCGGCTCATGGGCCGGGTCGCCGCGGCCTCCCGCCTGGTCGCGACGTCGGCCGGCCCCCTCGGCGCGCTGCTGGGCGGCTGGCTCGCCTCGGCGGCGGGCCTGCGCACCCCGTACTTCGCCGCCGCGGCGGTCCTGCTGACGATGACCGTGGTGACGATGAGCATGACCAGCAACGCCAAGGTGAAAGCCGCGTTGGCATCTACAGTGGACGGTTAGAGCTCCGCCAGCAGCCGGCGCCGCGCGGAGTCCACGTGGTCGGCGGCGACGCGGTCCAGTTCGGCCGCGTCGCCGTCGCGGATGAGGGCCGCCAGTTCGCGGTGTTCGGCGACGACGTGGGAGCGGTACTGCGAGCTCCCCAGGGACACCCGTTGCAGCTGGAACAGGAACACCTGCGAACGCACGGCCTCCCACGCCTCCGTCAGGCGACGGTTGGCCGCGGCGGCGTAGACGCGGTCGTGGAAAGCGATGTCCAGGGCCAGCAACTGGGGGCCGTCCGCGCCGGAGGCGACCGCGGCAGACAGCGCCGCGACGAGGTCGTCCAGGGCGGCCAGATCGTCCACAGAGGACCGCGCCCGAGCCGTGACCGCGGCCAGGCGGTCGAGGGCCGCGCGCACGGAATACACCTCTTCGACGTCCACCGCGGTCACCTCGACGACCGTGGTCGGGCGGTGCCAGCCGCCGCGGACGAGGCCTTCGCGGGTGAGCAGGGCGAGGCCCTCGCGCACCGAGCCGCGGCTGACCTCCAGTGACGCGGCGAGCTCGACCTCACGCAGGGGCGCGCCGGGTGGGAAATGGCCGGCGAAGATCGCGTCGCGCACGCGGTCGGCGGCTTCCTCGGCGAGGCCGCGGCGCGCCGCTTTCCGCAACGGTGTGGCGTCCATCGGTCAATGTTGACATTCGGACATGGGCACTTCAAGGTGAGGGAGCCACTGTGAGCCGAAGGAGAGCCCATGCGCCCCGCGTTCCACCTCGCCATCCCGGTCGACGATCTCGCCCGCGCCCGCGCGTTCTACGGCGGGGTGCTGGGGCTGGCGGAGGGCCGGTCGGCGGACGCGTGGGTGGACTGGGACTTCCGCGGCCACCAGGTGGTCACGCACGTGGTGCCCGGCGCGAAAGCCGAGGCCGGTCGCAACCCCGTGGACGGCCACGACGTGCCCGTGCCCCACTTCGGCCTGGTCCTCGACGTCGACTCCTTCCACGAGCTCGCCGGCCGCCTGCGCGGCGCCGGCACGGAGTTCGTGATCGAGCCGTACCAGCGCTTCGCGGGCGAGCCGGGGGAGCAGTGGACGATGTTCCTGCACGACCCGGCCGGCAACGCCCTGGAGTTCAAGGCGTTCCGCGACGAAGCGCAGCTGTTCGCGAAGTGAACGTCCTCGTCACCGGCGGCTCCCGCGGCATCGGCCGCGCGATCGCCCACGCCTTCGCCGCCCGGGGTGACCGGGTGGCCGTCCACTATGGATCGAACGCCGCGGCCGCCGAGGAGACGCTGGCCGCGCTCGCGGGCGACGGCCACGTGCTGATCGGCGGCGACCTCGGCGATCCCGAAGCGGCGCAACGGATCGCGAACACGGCCGAAGAGTTGCTCGGCGGCGTTGACGTGCTCGTGAACAACGCGGCCGTCGGCACCACACCCGAGACGTCGACGCCCGTCGCGACCGTCGGCTACGCGCACTGGCAGGAAGTCTGGCGCCGCACGCTGGACGTCAACCTGATGGGTGCCGCCAACATCTCGTTCCACGTCGCCCGCCACCTCATCGCGCGGAAAGCGCCGGGGCGGATCGTGAACGTCGGCTCGCGCGGCGCGTTCCGCGGTGAACCCGAGCACCCCGCGTACGGCGCGAGCAAGGCCGCGCTGCACGCGCTCGGCCAGTCGCTCGCGATCGAGCTGGCGCCGCACGGGATCTCGGTCACGTCGGTGGCGCCCGGGTTCACCGCGACCGAACGCGTCGCGCACCGGATCACCGACGCCGTGCGGGAGCAGAGCCCGTTCGGCCGGGTGGCGGAGCCGGAGGAGATCGCCAACGCGGTCGTCTACCTGGCCTCGGCCGAGGCGACTTGGGCCTCGGGCGCGATCCTCGACCTGAACGGCGCGTCGTACCTGCGCTGAAATGTGAACGCTGAAATGTGAACTGGGTCACGCGTGCAGCAGAACCGGTGCGCGAGGCGTCGGTAGGGCGTGCGGATCGCAGGAAAGATCGTCGTCGCGGTGCTGGCGCTCGTGGTGTTCACCGGCACGGCTTACGGCTACGCCACGTTGAGCTCACTCGACGACGTCAAGCGCAGCAGCGTGATCGACGCCGGCGACGAGCCGGCACCCGGTGAACAGCCGGCCGACGGCTCGCTCGACATCCTGCTGGTTGGCCGCGACTCGCGCACCGACGACCAGGGCAACCCGCTCTCGCCCGACGTGCTGCGTGAACTGCGCGCGGGCGCCAACGGCGACGACCTCACCGACACCCTCATCGTGCTGCGCATCCCCAACGGCACGCAGACGGTGAAGGCCTTCTCGATCCCGCGCGACTCATACGTGACACTGCCCGGCGGCGACAAGGGCAAGATCAACGCCGCCTACGGCCGCGGAAAGGCCCTGGAGGTCTCGAAACTGCACGCCGCGGGCGAGACCGACAAGACCAAGATCGAGCAGGAGTCGCTCACCGCCGCGCGCCGCGCCACGCGGCAAGCGGTGGAGGATCTCACAGGCGTGAAGATCGACCACTTCGCCGAGGTCAACCTGCTGAGCTTCTACGACATCAGCAACGCCGTCGGCGGCGTCGAGGTCTGCCTCAACAACGCGACGTCAGACCGCAACTCGGGTGCGAACTTCCCGGCGGGGCCGCAGAAGATCTCGGGCGCGGACGCGCTGGCCTTCGTCCGCCAGCGCGACGGCGTCAAGGGCACCGACTTCGGCCGCATGCGCCGGCAGCAGGTGTTCCTCGCTTCGCTGGCGCACCAGGTGCTTTCGGCCGGCACGCTCGCCAATCCGGGCAGGCTCGGCGCGCTCATCGACGCCGTGAAGAAGTCCGTGGTCCTCGACGATTCCTGGAACCTGCTCGACTTCATCGGGCAGCTGCGCGGCATTTCCGGCGGTGGCATCCAGTTCACGACGATCCCGGTGGTGAACCCCGACTACCGCTACAGCAAAACGAATCCCCGGGCGACGGCGGTGCAGGTGGATCCCGCACAGGTCAAGGCGTTCGCGGCGAGCCTGATCGGCGCACCGCCTGCTTCTCCGGCGAAGCAGGCCGGCTTCGTGGTGGACGTCTCCAACGCGGGCGGCACGAGCGGGCTCGCCCAGCGCGTCTCGGATGTGGTGAAGGGCAACGGTTTCACCCCGGGCACCACCGGCAACGCCACCGCGCGCCGCACCTCGCTGGTCCGGTACGGCGCCGCACTGGCCACCCAGGGCCAGGCGGTGGCGGAGCTCCTGGGGGGCCTCGCCACCGCCGAGTCCGCCGACGTGCCGGCCGGCCACATCGAGGTCACCCTCGGCCAGGTCTACTCCGGCCCGGGCGCGTCCCCCGGCGGCAACCCCACCGGCGGCGGCGCCGGCGCGGGCGGCTCGGGTGACACTCCGATCACGGGCGCGGGGAACAACTGCGTGGACTGACCGGCACCGGACCTGATCGGCGTGCCGGGGCGGTGGTGCCGCGGGCCGGGCTGGTTGACTGGACCGATGCGATCCTGGGCCCGCTGGCTGCTCGCCGCCGCCGTTCTGGTGGTGCTCGCCATCACGCTCCGGCCTGGGCACCTCAGCCCGCCGGAGAACGTCAATCTGGTGCCGTTCGCGGGGATTGCCGACGAGGCCCGCAACGCCAACGGCCGCCTCGGGCTGATCAACAACGCCGGCAATATCGCGTTGTTCGTGCCACTGGGGTTCCTGGCGACCGTGGTCACGCGCCGGAAAGCCGCCGTGATCGCGGCGCTGGCGGGATTCTCGGCAGCGATCGAGATCGTGCAGTACTTCGTGGGCCGCAGCGCCGACGTCGACGACCTGCTGCTGAACACCCTCGGCGCGGCACTCGGCGTCCTGCTCGCCGCCACAGCCCGGTCACGCCGGAAAACCCCGGCGTGACCGGACCGCGTCAGGAGTGGTGGTGCGGCTCCAGCCGGATCACGACGGCCTTCGACACGGGGGTGTTCGACTTCTCCGCGACGGAGTCCAGCGGCACCAGCGCGTTGGCCTCCGGGAAGTAGGCCGCCGCGCAGCCGCGAGCGGTCGGGTAGGACACGGCGCGGAAGCGCGGTGCGCGGCGGTCGCCGTCGCGCCACTCCGAGACCAGGTCCACGATCTCGCCGTCGGCGATGCCCAGCTCGGCCAGGTCGTCCGGGTGGACGAAGACCACGCGCCGGCCGTCCTCGATGCCGCGGTAGCGGTCGGACAGGCCGTAGATCGTGGTGTTGTACTGGTCGTGGCTGCGCATCGTCTGCAGCAGCAGCCGGCCCGCCGGCACCTCCGGGTACTCCAGCTCCGACACGGTGAACGTGCCCTTGCCGGTGGCCGTGCCCGTGAACTCGCGGGAGTCACGCGGCGCGTGGGGAAGCACGAACCCGTCGGGCTCGCGCACGCGGCGGTTGTAGTCCTCGCAACCCGGCACCACACCCGCGATGCGGTCGCGGATCAGGTCGTAGTTGTTCTCGAACGTGCGCCACGGCACGGCGTGGTCGGCGCCCAGCAGCCGCTCGCCCAGCCGGCAGACGATCGCGACCTCGGAGATCAGGTGCTCCGAAGCCGGCTTGACCCGGCCGCGCGAGGCGTGCACCTGCGACATCGAGTCCTCGACGGTCACGAACTGTGGTCCCGACTCCTGCACGTCACGCTCGGTGCGGCCGAGCGTCGGCAGGATCAGCGCGGTGGTGCCGTGGACGACGTGCGAACGGTTGAGCTTCGTCGACACGTGCACGGTGAGCGAGCACGAGCTCAGCGCCTTCGCCGTGAGGTCGGAGTCGGGCGTCGCGGAGGCGAAGTTGCCGCCCATCGCGAAGAAGACCTTGCCGCGGCCGTCGCGCATCGCGCGGATGGCGTCGACGGTGTCCCAGCCGTGCTCGCGGGGCACGGTGATGCCGAACTCGCGGTCGAGCGCGTCCATGAACGTCTCGGGCATCTTCTCCCAGACGCCCATGGTGCGGTCGCCTTGCACGTTGGAGTGGCCGCGCACCGGGCACAGGCCCGCGCCCGGCTTGCCGATCATGCCGCGCGCCAGCGCGAGGTTCGTGATCTCGGAGATCGTGGGCACCGCGTGCTTGTGCTGCGTGAGCCCCATGGCCCAGCAGTAGATCGTGCGCTCGGACGTGGCGATCATCCGCGCGACGTGCTCGATCTGCGCACGCTGCAGGCCCGTGGCCTTCTCCGTCTCGGCCCAGTCGAGCTCGAGCAGGTTCTTCGCCCAGTCCTCGAACCCGTAGGTCGCGGAATTCACGAACTCCTGGTCGATGATCGTGCCGGGCGCCTCGTCCTCCCACTGCAGAAGCAGGTGGCCCACGGCCTGGAACAGCGCGAGGTCGCCGCCGAGGCGGATCTGCGCGAACTCGTCGGCCAGCGGGGTGCCCTCGCCGACGACACCGCGCACGTTCTGCGGGTTCTTGAATCGCATCAGCCCGGCCTCGGGCAGCGGGTTCACGGCCACGACCTTGGCGCCGTTGCCCTTCGCCCTCTCCAGCGCGGAGAGCATGCGCGGGTGGTTGGTGCCCGGGTTCTGGCCGACGACCACGATCAGGTCGGCGTGGTGGATGTCCGCGAGCGACACCGAGCCCTTGCCGATGCCGATGCCGGTGGACAGCGCCGAGCCCGACGACTCGTGGCACATGTTCGAGCAGTCCGGCAGGTTGTTCGTGCCGTAGGAGCGCACGAGCAGCTGGTAGAGGAACGCGGCCTCGTTGCTGGTGCGGCCCGAGGTGTAGAACACGGCCTCGTGCGGGCTGGCCAGCCCGTTGAGCTCGCCGGCGACGAGGTCGAACGCGGCGTCCCACGAGATGGGCTCGTAGTGGGTGGCGCCCTCGCGCAGCACGAACGGCTCGGTGACGCGGCCCTGCTGGCCCAGCCAGTAGTCCGTCTTGTCCTGCAGGTCGGCGACCGCGTGGGTGGCGAAGAACTCGCGGTCCACGCGGCGGCGTGTGGCTTCCTCCGCGACGGCCTTCGCGCCGTTCTCGCAGAACTCCGCGAGTTTGCGCTTCTCGCCGTCGGCCTGGAGCGGCTCGGGCCACGCGCAGCCCGGGCAGTCGAAGCCCGCACGCTGGTTGAGCAGGCGCAGGGTGAGCGCTGTGCGCGTGGGGCCCATCTGCTCCACGCCGCGCCGGAGCGACACGGCGACGCCGGGGATGCCGGCTGCGTAGGTCTTCGGCTTGCCCACCTTCAGGTCGGCTTCGTCCACGTCGTGTTTCGGCGCATCACGGTGCATGTGTCCATCGTGCGCTTCGATCATGGATTCCCCGACACGGGGTCTGGTTTTTCACACTTGAAAGATGCTGCTTGACCTGGTCACCCGCCCGTTCGGCCGAGAGGTTCGCCCTTCGGGGTGACGACGGTCACTGATCGTGCCGTCGATCATCTGCGTCGGCGATGTCAGGCGCGCTGCGCCCGTTCGCGGCGTTCTGCCAGCTTCAGCCCGCGGTCGGCGACCGTCACGACCAGAAGCAGCGCGCTGATCACCACGAGCACGGCGCCGAGGTGGTGCAGCCCGGCCGAGTCGGCGCGCACGCCGTAGCACTGGGCGATCACGGTGGAGGCCACGATCGCGCCGAGGTACTGGGCCGTGCGGAACAGCCCGCTCGCGGTGCCCATGGTCTCGGCGGGCGACTCCCGGTAGAGCGTGGTCTGGTTCGCGACGCTGGTCAGGCCCTGGGCCAGGCCGAACACCGCGATCAGCCCGAGCAGCGCGCCCAGCCACGTCGTGTCGCCGACGAACAGCAGCGCGACCGAACCGGCCAGCAGCGCGACGGCGACCACCACCAGTCGTTTGCGGATCCCGGTCGCGCGGCCCGAGAACGCCGCCGCGCACACGGCCACGACCGACATCGGCAGCAGCAGCGCCCCCGCGATCGCGTCGCTGAAGCCGCGGCCTTCCTCGAGCCACTGCACGTAGCCGAACATGATCGCGTAGATCACCATGAAGCTCAGCGCCTGGCGCAGGTAGGTGCGCAGGATCGGGGTGTTGGCCGCGAGCATCCGCAGGTCGATGAACGGCACCCGCGTGTGCAGCTCCACCCACACGAACGCCGCGCCGACCGCGACGGCCGCCGCGAGCAGCCACAGGTCGCCGATGCCCGGCGCCATCAGGTAGCACAGCAGCACCAGCAGGGAGAGCGAGAACAACGCGATGCCGAGCACGTCGATCGGCTTCGGTTTCGTGGCTTCGTCGCGCACCGGCGCGTCCTTGGGGACCCAGAAGATCGCCAGTAGCAGCGAGGCACCCGCGAGCGGGATGTTCACGGCGAAGATGGCCGGCCAGCCGAAGAGCGTGATCAGCACGCCGCCGAGCGTCGGGCCGATGACCATGATCGTCTGCGAGGACAGCGAGAGCAGTGACAGCACGCGCGCGGGCACGCCCTGGCCCAGCGTGTCGGCGCGCTTGCGCAGCACGGCCATCGCGGCGGGGAAGCCGGCACAGGTGCCGATGCCGAGCACCGCGCGCACGCCGGTGAGCCACTCGACGGAGAACGGGATCATGCCGGCGATCCCGGCGACGATCACCACGGACGCGCCGCCGAGCAGCACGCGGCGGGCGCCGTAGCGGTCCACGAGCAGGCCGACGACGGGCTGGCCGACGGCGGTGGCGAGGTAGAGGGCGGAGATCAGCCAGGCCGTCTTGCCGGGCCCGGCGCCGAAGCTTTGCCCGATCGGCACGAGCGCGACGGCGATGAGGGTGGAGTTGATGGGGTTCAGCACCGCGCTCGCCACCAGAGGGGTGACGAGTTTGGCACCGAAGTTCGCCGGTGCCTTTCGGGGTGTTGCGGTGGTCGTCACGGATCCTTCGTCCTGGAGATGTCGGGGAAAATCGGGGTGTCCTCCACGGCGTCCGCTTTGACGTCGGTGTTCGGGTCCCGGCGCCGATGCCGGGCACGCTGGATGATCAGTGCTCGGCGACGCGCTGCAGCAGCGGCAGGGCCTGGCGCACCGTCTCCAGCTCCTCGGCGGTCAGCTCGGCCGCGAGCGCGTGGGCGAGCCACTCGTCGCGGTGCTGGCGGATCCCCTGCACGGTCTTCGCGCCGAGCTCGGACACCGACAGCACGGTCCGGCGGCCGTCGGCGGGGTCGCGCGAGCGGGCGAGGTAGCCGAGCGAGTCGAGCGCCGAGAGCGTGGTGGCCATCGACTGCTGCCGCACGTGCTCGGCGGCGGCGAGCTCACCCTGCGTCGCGGGGCCCTCGCGGTAGAGGCGGTTGAGCGCCGCCGACTGCGACGGCGTGAGGCTGTCGGCGTTGTCGACCTGCCTCAGCCGGCGGTGCAGCTGCGCGACGACGCCGCGCAGCCAGCCTGCGGATTCGGCGACGGGAGCGGGTACGGTGGCCATATCCACAGTTTAGGCTGTGTAGTCTGGCCTGTGCATCCCGCGAAGGGGCGACCTTGGCCACACCCGGTGACTTCGGCCTCCGCTCTGCCGGGCGCGGACCGGGCAAGTACGGGGGCTCGCGACGAAGCGAACGAACGCGACCGGAAGCGGTAACGCCTTTTTCAGACGGGCCATCAGCTGGATCTGCTCAGTGTTTTTCACGCCGTTTCCGGTGCAATCGTCGCTTGTTGACAACCCTTTGATCCACGCAGGACGATGAGGATCGCGCTGCTGTACTACGGCACCATTTTTTTGAGTCGGCTGATATGCGCGCCATTTCCGGAAGAATGGCGTGGTGGGGAGGCGCCGATGCCTGCTTGGACGCGGATCCGCCGCAGCCGGGCGGACGCGAGGGCTGCCGCGGAGACCGGACGCGGGCCTGGGTATGCGCTGGTCGCGGGCTGGTCGGGGATCCTCTTCGCGGCGTTGTTCACCGTCGCACTGGTCCTGGTGCACCGGGCGCCGGGACTGACCGTGGCGGACAGCCAGTACGCGAATTTCTACGCCGACGGTGGTTCCGGTGCATTGGTGACCGCAGGCCTGTACATTGTGCCGTTCGCGGGGATCGTCTTCCTGTGGCACATGATGGCCACGCGTGAATTCATCGCCACCCTGCCCGGCACGCAGAACCGGGAAATGCCGCGGGCGCTTCAGCTGGCGTCCGGGGTGGCGTTCATCATCCTGCTGTTCTCGGGGATGGCGCTGACCGGGGCGATCGCGCTGCTGAAGCAGTTCTCGGTGGCGCCGCTACCGCCCGTGTACGTGGCGCGCGCGCTGAGCGCGGCAGGCTACGGGCTGGTGTTCGTCTTCGGCGCCCGCGTCGCCGGCATGTACATGATCACCACGACGACGCTGCTCAACGCCGCGGGTGTGCTGGCGCGCCCGCTGGCGTGGTTCGGCTACCTCTGCGCCGCGACTGTGCTGCTGAGCTGGACCTTCCACCCGATCTTCGCGCTCATCTTCCCCGGCTGGGTCTTCGTCGTCAGCGTCGTGGCGGTGGTCCGGGCCCACCAGGCCAAGGCGCGGACCACGCAGCCGAGCCCGGCCGGCGCCGTGACGTCGCCGGCCGAAGGGCACCTCTCCAAGGAGTGAACGCCATGACCACCAAGACCCCCATCGACGAAATCCCGGGCCCGCGCGCGCTGCCCTTCGTCGGCAACGCCTTCGACATCGACGCCCACAGCCCGTTCGAAAGCCTGATGGGGATGGCCAGGGAGTACGGCCCGATCTTCCGGCTGACCACACCCGGCGGCACGCGGCTGATCCTGTCCGGCGCCTCACTGGTCGAGGAGATCTGCGACGACTCGCGCTTCGACAAGGTGGTCAGCGGCGGTCTCGCGAACGTGCGGCAAACGGCGACCTCCACCGGCTTGTTCACGGCCGAGACGGACGATCCGCTGTGGCACCGCGCGCACAACATCCTGATGAAGCCCTTCAGCCTGCAGTCCATGCGCGACTACGTGCCGATGATGCTGGACATCGCGGGCCAGCTGGTCGACAAGTGGGAGCGGCTGAACCCGGACGAGGACGTCGACGTGCCGGCCGACACGACCCGGCTGACGCTCGACACCATCGCGCTGTGCGGGTTCGGCTACCGCTTCAACTCCTTCTACCGCGATACCCAGCACCCGTTCGTCGCGGCGATGATCCGCACGCTCACCGAGTCGCAGGCGCGGGCCCGCAGGCTGCCCATCCAGACCCGGCTGCGGATCCACGCGCAGCGGCAGCTGGACGAGGACCAGGCCTTCATGAACGACCTGGTCGACAAGCTCATCGCCGAACGCCGTGCGGAGGGCGAGGCCGGCAAGAAGGACGATCTGCTCGGTCAGATGATCAACGGCGTCGACAAGAAGAGCGGCGAGCGGCTGCCCGACGAGAACATCCGGGCCCAGTGCATCACCTTCCTGATCGCCGGCCACGAGACCACGAGCGGCCTGCTGTCCTTCGCGATCTACTACCTGCTCAAGAACCCCGACGTGCTGGCCCGCGCCCGCGCCGAGGTCGACGAGGTGTTCGGCACCAGCGCCGAACCGACCTACGAGCAGATCCACAAGCTGACCTACGTCCGGCAGGTGCTCTCCGAAACGCTGCGGCTGTGGCCGACCGCGCCCGGGTTCACGCGCACGCCGTTCGAGGAGACCGTGATCGGCGACCGGTACTTGATCGAGCACGGCGTCCCGTTGACCGTGCTCACCCCGATGCTGCACCGCGACCGCAGCGTGTGGGGCGACAACGCCGAGGAGTTCGACCCCGAGCACATGGCTCCCGAACGGCTCGCGGCCCTGTCGCCCGACGTCTACAAGCCCTTCGGCACGGGGCAGCGGGCCTGCATCGGCCGGCAGTTCGCCATGCAGGAGGCCGTGCTCGTGCTCGGCATGCTCGTGCAGCGCTTCGACTTCATCGACCACCTGAACTACCAGCTCAAGACCAAGACGACGCTGACCATCAAGCCCGACGAGATGCACATCCAAGTGCGTCCTCGCCCCGGGTTCGTGCTGACCCGGCCCGGCGGTGCCCCCGCGGCACCGGCGAAGTCCGTCTCGGCTGCGCCCGCACCGCGCGTCGCGCTCGCGCCGGACGCGCACAAGACCCCGCTGCTGGTCGCCTACGGCTCGAACCTCGGCACCGCGGAAGGCATCGCGACGCGGCTCGCCGGCGAGGGGACCGAGCGCGGCTACGCCGTGACCCTCAGCGCGCTCGACGACGTCGCCGACGCACTGCCTGCCCAGGGCACGGCCGTGATCGTCACGTCGTCCTACAACGGCACGCCGCCGGACAACGCCGGCAAGTTCTGCGACTGGCTGCGCGGGCCTGGCACCGCGAAGGACGCCGCCGCGGGGCTGTCGTACACCGTGTTCGGCTGCGGCAACACCGAATGGGCGGCCACCTACCAAGCGGTGCCGAAGCTGATCGACACCGAGCTGGCCGCGCACGGCGCCACCCGGCTGCACGCCCGGGGCGAGGGCGACGCGAACGGCGACTTCGACGCCCAGTACCGCACCTGGCACCACGGGCTCTGGGCCGACGTGGCCGCGAGCGCAGGCCTGCCCGAGAGCGCGGCCGAGCCGGCCACGACGGGCCCCCGGCTGTCGATCACGCTGGTCAACCGCCAGCTGAACAATCCGGTGATCATGTCCTACCAGGCCCAGCCGGCCCTGGTGCGCGTCAACCGCGAGCTGCACGCGCCCAACGGCGGGCGGTCCACGAAGCACATCGAGGTCGCGCTGCCCGAGGGCGCCGACTTCCGCGCCGGGGACCACCTCGGAGTGCTGCCCCGCAACAGCATCGACCTGATCCGCCGGGTGATGCAGCGCTTCGAGCTCGACGGCGGCATGTACGCGACGATCATCCCCAACAGCGGAGACCACACCCACCTGCCCGTCGACGAGCCCGCGCCGCTGCTCGGCATCCTCGCCAGCTGCGTCGAGCTGCAGGACGTGGCCTCCCGGGCCGGCATCGAGGTGCTCGCCGGCTGCACCGAGGACCCCGCCCAGCGCGCCGAGCTCGAGTCGCTGGCCGGGGATGACGAGGCGTCCCGAGCCCGCTACCAGGAGCGGGTCTTCACGCCCCGCCGGTCGCTGCTGGACCTGCTCGAGGAGTTCCCCGCCTGCGCGGTGCCGTTCGGCGTCTACCTCGACCTGCTGCCCCCGCTGCGGCCGCGCTACTACTCGATCTCGTCCTCGCCGCTGACCGATGCGAAGGTGGCCAGCGTCACCACGGGTGTCCTGCGCGCCCGTGTGCGCGGTGGCGGCGACACCATGTTCTCGGGTGTCTGCTCCAACTACCTGGCGGGCAGCCCCGACGGCAGCACGGTGTTCGTGTTCGTGCGGCCCCCGACCATCGAGTTCCGGCCGCCGGACAACCCGCACACCCCGATGATCATGGTCGGGGCCGGGACCGGGCTCGCCCCGTTCCGCGGGTTCCTGCAGGAGCGGGCGGCGCTGCGCGAGCAGGGCGTGCCGATCGCCGCGTCGCTGCTGTTCTTCGGCTGCCGCAACGCGGACCAGGACTTCCTGTACGCCGACGAGCTGCGCGAATACGACCGTCAAGGCGTCGCCAAGCTGCACGTCGTGTTCTCGACCGCCCCGGTCGACGGGCGCAAGTACGTCCAGCACGAGATCGCGGCGGCGGGCGACGAGGTGTGGCGACTGCTGCAGGACGGCGCGGCGGTGTTCGTGTGCGGCAACGCGAACACGATGGCGCCGGGCGTCCGAGCGGCCTTCACCAAGTTGTTCGCCGAGAAGACGGGCACCGGCGAGGCCGACGCACAGGCCTGGCTCGCCGGGCTTCGCGCCTCGAACCGGTACGTCGAGGACATCTGGGGCGGCGGCTGAGCGCAGGCCGCACCGGTGGCCGTTCGCCGTTGGTGCGGCCCTCGTTCGGGGGTGCGGCCTCGGGGCCCGCCCGGTCAGGCCGGTGGTGTGCCCGTGAACGCGGAGGTACCGAGGCTCACCGCGAACCAGAACTCGTTGACGCCGTGGCCCTGGAGCTGGTGGACGATCACGGCGGCCGCCAGGAGCAGGACGAGGCCGCCGATCGCGAGGACACCTGGCCAGCGGCTGGGAGTGCGCGCGCCGTAGCCGTAGCTCGCGGTCACACCGGAGCGGCGTTCGCGCTTGCGGCGCTTCTTCATCTCCTTCTTGGCACCTAGCCAAGCGTCGACCTCGGCGTGCTTGCGCCAGTTCGGATCGACGAGGTCCGGGTGCGTCTCCATCCGGTCGTCCGGATCTTCCGGTCGCGTCATCCGTGCACCGCCTTTCCCCCTGAGCAACCCCGCCGGAGCGGGTTCGTAGACTTGTCCATTGTGACCGAGAACGCTCCGCAGCAGAAAACCGACCTTCCGGGTGCCTGGGACCCGGCCGCCGAAGAAGCACCCATGTACGACCGCTGGGTAGCGGCCGGGTACTTCACGGCCGACGCTTCGTCGGAGAAGCCGCCGTTCTCGATCGTACTGCCGCCGCCGAACGTCACCGGCAGCCTGCACATGGGCCACGCGCTCAACCACACCCTGATGGACGCGATGAGCCGCCGTCGTCGCATGCAGGGCTACGAGGTGCTGTGGCTGCCGGGCATGGATCACGCGGGCATCGCGACGCAGAACGTGGTCGAGCGCCAGCTCGCCGGCGAGGGCCTTTCGCGCCACGACCTGGGCCGCGAGAAGTTCGTTGAGCGCGTCTGGGAGTGGAAGGCCGAGTACGGCGGCAAGATCCTCGGCCAGATGAAGCGCCTCGGCGACGGTGTCGACTGGTCGCGCGAGCGCTTCACCATGGACGAGAACCTGTCGCAGGCCGTGCAGACGGTGTTCAAGAACTTCTTCGACGCCGGGCTCATCTACCGCGCCGAGCGCATCATCAACTGGTGCCCGCGGTGCCAGACGGCGCTGTCGGACATCGAGGTGGACCACAGCGACGACGACGGCGAGCTCGTGTCGATCCGCTACGGCGAAGGCGACAACGCCATCGTGGTGGCCACGACCCGCGCCGAGACGATGCTGGGCGACACCGCCGTGGCCGTGCACCCGGACGACGAGCGCTACGCGCACCTGGTGGGCACCGAGGTCGAGCTGCCGCTGACCGGCCGCAAGATCCCGATCATCGCCGACAAGCACGTGGACCCGGAGTTCGGGACCGGTGCCGTGAAGGTGACCCCGGCGCACGACCCGAACGACTTCGAGATCGGCCGCCGGCACGACCTGCCGATGCTCACGATCATGAACGAGTGCGCCGAGATCACCGCGCGGGGCCCGTTCGAGGGGCTCGACCGGTTCGAGGCGCGGCCCGCGATCGTGGCGGCGCTGCGGGAGCAGGGCCGGATCGTGGCGGAGAAGCGGCCGTACGTGCACGCCGTCGGCCACTGCTCGCGCTGCGACACCGTGGTGGAGCCGCGCCTTTCGCTGCAGTGGTGGGTGAAGGTCGAGGAGTTGGCGCGCGCCGCGGGTGACGCGGTGCGCGACGGCCGCACGAAGATCCACCCGGCGGAGCTGGAGAAGCGCTACTTCGACTGGGTCGACAACATGCACGACTGGACGATCTCGCGCCAGCTGTGGTGGGGCCACCGGATCCCGGTCTGGTACGGCCCCGACGACCAGGTCGTGTGCGTGGGCCCGGACGAGCAGCCGCCGTCGGGCGAGGGCTGGACGCAGGACCCGGACGTGCTGGACACGTGGTTCTCGTCGGGCCTGTGGCCGATGTCGACCATGGGCTGGCCGGCGAAGACTGATGATTTGGCGAAGTTTTATCCGACCAGCGTGCTGTCGACCGGTTACGACATCCTGTTCTTCTGGGTCGTGCGGATGATGATGTTCGGCGTGCAGGAGATGGACGGCGTGCAGCCGTTCGACCACGTCTACCTGCACGGGCTCATTCGCGATGCGCAGGGCAAGAAGATGTCGAAGTCGCGTGGGAACGTGATCGACCCGCTCGAGTGGATGGACGCCTACGGGGCCGACGCCACCCGCTTCACCCTCGCGCGCGGCGCGAACCCGGGCGCGGACATGGCGCTGGCCGACGAGTGGGCCGCGGGCTCGCGCAACTTCTGCACGAAGCTGTGGAACGCCAGCAAGTTCGCGATGATGAACGGGGCTTCGGTCTCGGCTCCGTTGCCCGCCGCGGCGGACCTGACCGAGGCCGACCGCTGGATCGTCGGCCGCCTCGGCGCGCTGGTGTCCGAAGTGGACGGCCTGTTCGCGGACTTCCAGTTCGCCAAAGTCGCGGGCGCGCTGTACCAGTTCACGTGGAACGAGCTGTGCGACTGGTACCTGGAGCTCGCGAAGGTCCAGCTGTACCAAGGCGATGACGCGCGCGTTTCGGCGACGCGCTCGGTGCTCGGGCACGTGCTGGACACCGTGCTGCGCCTGCTGCACCCGTTCATCCCGTTCATCACCGAGAAGCTGTGGACCGCGCTGACCGGCGGTGAGTCGCTGGTGATCGCCTCCTGGCCCACCGCGCCGGAGGGCTACGCCGACGCGGTGGCGGACGCCCGGATCGCCGACGTGCAGAAGCTCGTCACCGAGATCCGCCGTTTCCGCGCCGACCAGGGCCTCAAGCCGGGCCAGAAGGTCGCCACCCGGCTGTCCGGCGCGGGCTTCGACGCCGTCTCCGGCCACGACGACGCGATCCGCTCGCTGGTGCGCCTGACGCCGGTTTCCTCGGAGTTCTCGGCGAGCGCGTCCCTGGAGGTCGCCCTCGCCGGCGGCGTGGCCGTGGTGGAGCTCGACTTGTCCGGCACCATCGACGTCGCTGCGGAGCGCAAGCGTCTGCAGAAGGACCTGGGCGTGGCGCAGAAGGAGCTCGCGCAGACCGAGGGCAAGCTGGGCAACGAGTCGTTCATCGCCAAGGCGCCCGAGCAGGTCATCGAGAAGATCAAGACCCGCCGGGCCACGGCCGCGGCGGACATCGAGCGCATCGAGTCGCGGTTGGCGGCGTTGCCGGCTTCGTGAGGTTCGGCTTGACGGTGGCGTCCGGTGCTTCTCGCACCGGGCGCCACTTTGCGTTTCAGCCGAGTTCGCGGCCCGCCTCGATGAGCGCCAGCACTTCCGGCCGCAGCCGGCGGTCGGCTGAAGTGGCGAGGTAGGTGGGCATCACCGGGGTCGGGTTGCGCAGAGGGCGGAAGGCGACGCCCGGTACGGGCAGCAGGTTGGCGTGGGCGCGGTAGAAGACCGTCCACTGGGGACGGCCAAGGCCGAGCGTGCCGAGGGTGTCCTGGGCGTTCGTGAACTCCTTGCCCAGCACCGGTTCGAAGCCGGCCTCGCGGCAGGACGCGAGCACCAGGTCGTGCAGGGGCCGGTTGCGTTCAGGGGAGCTCAGACGCAGGGGCAACGGTGCGAGGTCGGCGAAGTCGACGGTGTCGCGTGAAGCCAGTGCGTGCGTGGCGGGGAGCGCGACGAGTACCTCGTCCGTCCACAAGGGAGTCAGGTCGAGGCCGTCGGCGGGCCAGTCGCCGCGGAGGAAGGCGGCGTCGAGGGCGCCGTCGCGGACTTGCCGGAGGCGGGCCGGGGTGGGGGCGTGCACGAGCTCCAGCTGGGCGTCCGGGGCGAGGCGCGTGAACGCGGCGAGGAAGCCGTCGAGGCGGTCGCCGAGGCCGTCGCTGGTGCCCAGCCGCACGAGGCGGGCGCGTTCGGCGCGGAAATCGGCCACGGCGTCGGCCGCGCGCTCGGCGGCGGCGAGCACGGCCCGCGCGTGCGGCAGGAACCGCTCGCCCGCCTCGGTCAACGAGACGGTGCGAGTGGTCCGCTCGAACAGCTCCGTGCCGAGTGAACGCTCCAGCCTTCGCACCTGCTGGCTCACCGCCGGCTGCACGATGTGGAGGCGCTCGGCCGCGCGCCCGAAGTGCAGCTCCTCGGCCACGACCACGAAGTACCTCAGCTGACGCAGCTCCATCCCCGGCCCCATTCATCAGCGTTCGTGATGAGTCTACGAGCGGACTGGCCGTTGGTCGCCGCGCGCCGTCGCGGTTGGCTCGAAGGCGAACGGAAGAGAGGAAGATCCGATGGCATTCGTCGAGGTCCGGGGCACGCGGCTCTACTACGAGGACGAGGGCGCCGGTCCGGGCGTGCTCCTGCTGCACGGCTGGGGCACGAGCGGCCGCGTGTGGCAGTCCCAGCTGCCCGACCTGATCCGCGACCACCGCGTGGTCACGCTCGACTGGCGCGGGTGCGGGCGCTCCGACCGGCCGGCGGCCGGCAACACGATCGCCGGCAACGTGGCCGACCTCGTCGAGGTGATCACCGGGCTCGGGCTGGAAAAACCCGCCGTGGTGGGTTCGTCGATGGGCGCGGTGTTCGGCACCGAGCTCGCGCTGGCGCGGCCGGACCTCGTCGGCGGTGTCGTCGCGGTGGACGGCCCGGGGTACTGGCCGTCGGAGGGCATGCGCGACAAGGTCCACGAGGTCACCGCGGCGCTGCTGGCCGACCGGCCCGGCCTCGTCGCGAGCTGGGTGCCGAACTGGTGCGCGCCCGGAGCGAGCGCGGCGTTGGTCGACTGGACGATCCGCCAGATCGTCGACTCCGCCGGCTACATCGACCCGCTCATCGGCGAGTCGGCGACGTGGGACCCGCGCCCGCGGCTGCCGGAGTTGAGCGTGCCGATCGCGTACGTCCACGGCGAGCTCGACCTCCAGATCCCGCTGGAAGTGGCGCGCACCTGCGCCGCGCTCACACCCGGCGCGAGCGTGCACGTGGTCGCAGGCTGCGGGCACCTGCCCCACCAGGAGGACCCCTTCGCGTTCACCGCGGTGCTGCGCGACGTGCTCGCGAGCCTGCGCGTGGTGGTGTGACCGTGGTTCCCGTGACCCTGACCGGCGGAACCGCCGAGGTCCACTACGCCGTGACCGGCTCCGGTCCCGGGCTCCTGCTGCTGCACGGCACGGCGGCGTCGCACGAACAGTGGGCGCCGGTGGTCGCGCTCGCGCGGGAGTCGTTCACGGTCGTCACGCCCGATTTCTCCGGCTCCGGCGGCACCGTCGACCACGGTGGCCCGGTTTCGATCGCCGATCTCGCGGCCGAAGCGCTGGCCGCGGCGGACGACGCCGGCCTCACCACGTTCCACGTCGCCGGTCATTCGCTCGGCGCGGTGGTGGCGGCGCACCTGGCGGGCACGCACCCGGCGCGCGTGCGTTCCGCCGTGCTCCACGCCGCGTGGCCGAAGACCGACACGCGGCAGGACGCCGAGTTCCGCTACTGGCTCGAGCTGCTCGACCACGGCGCCGAGGTGTTCGCGCGGATGCTGCCACTGATGGCGTTCGGGCCCGGCTACTGGGCCACGACCACGGCCGACGCCAACGACGAACTGGTGGCGCAGCTGGTGATCCAGTCCGGGACGGCGCGGCAGATCGAGGCCGACCGCGGGGTCGACCTCCGGCCGGTGCTGGGCTCGATCACGGCGCCGACGTTGGTGCTCTCCAGCGCGTACGACCGGTTGATCGAGTCGGCGCAGCAGCAGGAACTGCTGGCGGCGATCCCGCACGCGAACCACGTCGAGCTGCCGGCCGGGCACGGTGCGCCGGGTGAGCTGCCGGAGGAGTTCGCGAAGGTGCTCCTGGACTTCGTGCGTCAAGCCGAGGAGGTCCAGGCCGAGGCGGGCCGGGCCGGCACTTGACTGGGGGTGGGTGCCGGCCCGGTCCTGGCTGCGCCGGTCGTCGGCGGCGCGAGTCTCGCCTGCCGATTTTCATCTCAGTTGGTGTCATTCGGCAAGTGAATAACCTGAGTTGACACTCCGGTGTGACGGCTGCGAGACTCTGCGATGCCGAGGGAGGGGTGTCCACGAGCGACGGGGCCGGCGGGTGACCGCCGCCCCCGCTCGTTCGCGGTCAGGGAGTCAGCCGGCGAGCTGCCGGTGGATGATCCCGGCGAGGCCCGCCATGCCTTCGGGCAGCGGGTGGTAGGCGGCGGCGGTGAACAGCAGGGTGTCCTGGCCGTTGATCCACGCCGCGCCATCGGGTGCGCAGGCGTCGTGGCCGGCCGACGGCGCGAACGTGTCCACGTAGGACGCGTGGCCGTCGGCTTCGACGGCGTTCTCGATCGCGGCGTCGAGGGCTTCCTCCACACTGGACAGCCAGGCGTAGTCACCGTCGGCGAAGGGCAGCACGCTCGGGCAGTAGCCCGACGCGGGCGCGATCCGCGGGTACCCGATCGCGAGCACCTTCGCGTGCGGCGACCGCGCGTGGATGCCGGCCAGCACCGTCTGGATGCTCTGCTGCGTGTTCTTCAACGCGGCCTTGATGGAATCCACGCCGCCGGCCGTGAAGTGGCGCTCGCACGGGTTGCCGCTCGGGTCGGTCGAACGCAGCGCCGGGCACGTGCCGATCAGCGTGCCGAAGACGCCGGAGTCGTTGCCGCCGATG
The DNA here is from genome assembly GCF_040607795.1 of Amycolatopsis sp. NPDC005232. Lineage (NCBI taxonomy): Bacteria > Bacillati > Actinomycetota > Actinomycetes > Pseudonocardiales > Pseudonocardiaceae > Amycolatopsis > Amycolatopsis sp. NPDC005232. The sequence goes on from NZ_JBEXHL010000014.1 coordinate 76,581, forward strand.
CCGAGCGTCACGAGGTCGGTGTCCAGGCGCAGCGCGGAAAACTGCGGCGCGTTCACGCCCAGCGGCACGCTCTGGGCGGCCGTCATGTTCGACGTGTCCGCGCCCGAACAGCTGACGTCGGTGTAGGTGCCCACACGCAGCGCGGACGCCAGGATCGCCGGGTAGTTCGACGAACTTCTCGCGCACCCCAGCGGATCCAGCCGCTGTGTGGGGATCAGCGGCCCGGCGGTGTACGAGTCGCCCAGCGCGACGTAATGCCGGAAATGCTCCTGCCGAGGCGCGGCGTCAGCGGTGGCGGTGACTGTCGTGACGGCTGTTGCGGCCGCCAGCGCGGCGAACACGAGCCGGGTGGTACGCATGCGAAGGCCCCGTTTCTCCGAACCGAATTCACGGACTCTCCTCACGTTTAGCCAGCTCTTCGCGGGTTGCCTGCCGCCGTTCGGGTGGACGCCCCGCGGATTCACCCGCCAGTGGTGTGACGTGGCGAGAATCGGGTCAGGCCAACGGTTTCCGGTAGGTCAGGAGGTGCCGCCAGAACGGGAGCCGCCGGATCGTGCTGCCGGGCAGGCGTTGCCGGGCTTGGTGCCTGAGCTGGTTCATAGTCGGGAACGTCATTTCCACAGGTGCGTTCGGCGTCGGGTCCGGGCCGCCGTTCAGCCATTCTCCCGCCGCGACGACCAGCCGCGCGGCCACGTTTACCGGCGCGAAGGCGAGCTCGACGGCGTAGTCGGCGGGAGTGCTCGGGCGGGCGAGTCCGAGGACCGCGAGGACTCCGCCGGGCCGCAGGGCGTCGCGGAGCTTCGTGACGGTGTCGAACGGCATGTGGTGGAGGGAGGCGATGCAGGAGATGAAGCCGTAGGCGTCCTGTTCGAGGTCGTCGGTCGCGATGTCGCCTTTCCTCGCGTTGACCCGTCCGGGCCCCGGCGACCCCAGCGCGGCGGCGATCCGCACCATCTCCTCGGACATGTCCACGGCGTCCACGTCGAGCCCTCGCGCCGCCAGCCGCCGCGCGAACCGCCCCTGTCCGCACCCGACGTCCAACGCCCGTTTCGCCTCTGGCGGCACGAGGCTCAGCAGCAGGGGGTGGTAGCGGTGGTTGTGGTTGAACGGCATGTCCCGACCTAACCAGCAACACCGCGCGCCGGGGTGCTGAACGCCGGTACGCTCGCCGCTGTGGAGCTGTTGCCGTTCGACGAGTACGCGCGCTCCCTCAACCGCAAACAGATCGCCGCCGGCACGCTGATCCGCGACGACGCCGATCGGGTGCTCGTCGTCGAGCCGTCCTACAAGGACCACTGGGAGATCCCGGGCGGCGCGTGCGAGGCCGGCGAGACGCCGTGGCGCACCGCGCGCCGTGAACAGGCGGAAGAGCTCGGCCTCGACCGCCCACTCGGGCCGCTGCTCGTGATCGACCACGTCCCCGAAAACGGACCGATGCCCGAGGCCCTCGCCTTCGTCTTCGACGGCGGTTTCCTCACCGAGGACGAGGTCCGGCACCTGCGCCTCACCGACCCCGAGATCCGGTCCGTCCACCTGCTCCCGATCGACGAAGCCGCCGCGCGGGTGAATCCGGGGCTGGGGCGTCGGCTGCGGGTGGCGCTGGCCGCCGCGCGAGCCGGTGCGACGGTCGTGTTCTGCGAGGGCGGGCAGCCCGTCGTGAGCTGACCCCGCCGACGGCCGAACCCGCAGGTCACCACTACCGACACGGGCCCGACGCTCGGCAACTCACCGCACGTAGACTCGTCTGGTCAGGTGAAGCCCGTCGTCGAGGGAGCGTTTGCGTGCCGCGTGGTGAGGCGGACGGCCAGGGGCCGTTCGAGGAGATCGACGAGGCCGGCCAGGGTCGGCCCGATCTCGCGGACCCGGACAGTTTCGCCGGGGTCGACGAGCTGGGGGCGCGGGCGCACGACGAGTCCGACGACACCGACCCCGACCTGGACGCGCCGGACGCCGCGTACACCGTCGGCGGTGGGTCGCGCGGCGGGATCGGCGGCATCGGGCAGCTGGGCGACAACCTGGCGACCGGGCCGGTGCCGGACCTCCTCGGTGCCGAAGACGCGGAGCTGCACGAGCTCGACGACCAGGGTGTCGACGAACCGGCCCAGAACCCCAACGGTCCCCAGGCCCGCCGTGAGCTCATGGCCGTCGAGGCGGAGCTGAACCAGCGCTGGCCCGAGACGAAGATCGAGCCGAGCCTCGCGCGGATCCAGGCGCTGGTCACGTTGCTGGGCGAGCCGAACCACGGCTACCCCGTGCTGCACGTCGCCGGGACCAACGGCAAGGGCTCGGTCAGCCGCATGATCGACGCGCTGCTCACCCGCATGGGGCTGCGCGTCGGGCGGTACACGAGCCCGCACCTGCAGCTCGTCACGGAGCGCATCGCGCTCGACGGGCACCCGATCTCGGCCGCGCGCTACGTGGACCTGTTCCGCGACGTCGCGCCGTACGTGAACATGGTCGACGCCGCGAGCGACGACGGCGTGGCGATGAGCAAGTTCGAGGTGCTCACCGGCATGGCGTTCGCCGCGTTCTCCGACGCGCCCGTGGAGGCCGCCGTGATCGAGGCGGGCATGGGCGGGGCGTGGGACGCCACGAACGTCGCCGACGCCGACGTCGCCGTGATCACCCCCATCGGCCTCGACCACACCGAGTACCTCGGCCCGACGGCCGTCGACGCGGCGCGCGAGAAGGCCGGAATCATCAAGCCCGGCTCCGTCGCCGTGATCGCCGACCAGGACCCCGACGTGCTCAACGTGCTGCTCAAGCGCGCAGTCGACGTCGACGCCGCGGTGGCGCGCGCGGGCAGCGAGTTCGGCGTGCTGGAGCGCGAGGTCGCCGTGGGCGGGCAGATGCTGAAGCTGCAGGGCCTCGGCGGCGTGTACGACGACATCTTCCTGCCCCTGCACGGCGCCCACCAGGCGGCCAACGCCGCGCTCGCGCTCGCGTCCGTCGAGGCGTTCTTCGGTGCGGGCAAGGAGCGTCAGCTCGTGCTCGAAGCCGTGCGCGAGGCCTTCGCCGAGGTCGAGAACCCGGGCCGGCTGGAGCGTGTGCGCGCCGCCCCGACCGTGCTGCTCGACGCGGCCCACAACCCCATGGGTGCCCAGGCGCTGGCCACCACCGTCACCGACGAGTTCGCGTTCCGCCGCCTGGTCGCGGTCGTGGCGGTGATGGCGGACAAGGACGCGCGCGGCATCCTCGACGCGCTCGAGCCCGTGGTCTCGGACATCGTGGTCACGCGCAACTCGGCCCCGCGGTCGATGGAACTCGAAGACCTCAACGAGGTCGCCATCTCCATCTTCGGCGAGGACCGCGTGCTCGCCGAGCCCGACCTGGAAACGGCCGTCGAGACGGCCATCGGCCTCGTCGAGCAGTCCGACGACCCGGAGGAACCCCTCGCCGGCGGCGGCGTGCTGGTCACCGGCTCCGTCGTCACCGCGGGCGAGGCCCGCACCCTGTTCGGGAAGGAACCGGTATGAGCGAGACGCCCCCGCCTCCTCCCAAGGACCCGATGAAGGGCTTCCGCGGCGTCCTCTCGGGCACGCTGATCATGGAAGCCATCACGGTCGCCCTCGCCCTGCCCGTCGTCAACAAACTCGGCGGCGGCATCACCTCGGCGACGGGCTGGACGGTCATCGGTATCGCCGTGGCGCTGCTCGTGTTGTGTGGCCTGCTCAAGCACGTCTGGGCGGTGCCTGTGGTGCTGGTGCTGCAAGTCGCGTTGATCGCGATGGCGTTCGTGTTGCCGGCGATCGCGATCATCGGGGTGCTGTTCTTGGCCGCGTTCGTGTGGTTCTTGTACCTGCGCCGCGAAGTCGCGCGCCGGATGGCGGCGGGGACGTTGCCGAGTCAGCAGCAGTCTTCTTCGCAGCAGCAGCAGCGCTGAGGCAGCTACACCCCGCGTAGGGAGTCCGGCTCCTCCGCGTCGTTCCACTCGACCGGCCGCGCTCCGACGGCGGGAAAGCTCAGCCCCGGGTCATCGGACTGCACCAGACACATCATCCGGTGCCCGAACAGCAGGGCGCTGCGCGCTTGCCTGGCGAAAATGTCCAGCACCGCGTGGGCTAGGTGGCGTTGCACGGCGGCGAACTTGTCGTAGTGCCGCAGCACGAGCACGAACCCGCCCGCAGCGAGATCAGGGGCGTGGTCACCCGAGGCGATGTCGCCCATCCAGTCGTCGAGGCCGTCGAGGTTGTCGTCGTAGTACTCCGGGAAGTCCAGTGCACTGGCGACGTCCCGGTGGAGGTCCGCCTCCCGCGTCCACCCGGCGGTGTCGATCTCGACGATCCGGTAGCCGTGGTCGGTGAGCCACGTGGTCGTGGTGGCCAAGACCGCGGTGCTCCAGAACAGCGTGACACCCGAGTCTTGCAGGAGCAGGAAGTCCGGCTCGGTGGAGAGCTTCGCGCTCGGATCGAAGGCAGCCATCCCGTGGAGCCTATTCGGCCGGACGGCTAAAGCCCGCGTTGGGAGTTCAGCCACTCCGCGTCGTTCCACAGGACCGGCGTCGCTCCGACCGCGGGGAACGTCAGGCGCGGATCATCGGACTGGACCAGGCACATCATCCGGTGCCCGATCAGCAGGGCGCCACGGGCTTGATCCGCGAAGATGTCCAGCAAGGCATGGGCGGCGCGGGCCTGCGCGGCGGCGAACTTGTCATAGTGGCGCAAGACGAGCACGAACCCGGTGGCCCCGAGATCGGCGCCGTAGTCACCCGCGGCGACGTCACGCAGGCAGTCGTTGAGAGCGTCGAGGTTCTTGCCGTAGTGGTCGGGGAAATCCAGCGCCGCGGCGATATCCCGGTGGAGATCCGCTTCCCGCGTCCATCGGGCCGCGTCGATCTCGACAGTCCGGTAGCCGTGCTCACCGAGCCACGCGATCGTGGTCGCCAAGATCGCGGGATCCCAGAACAGCGTGACGCACGTGTTCCGGAGCAGCCTGAAATCCAGCTCCGCGGAGAGCTCATCGCTCGGATCGAAGGCAGCCATCCGCGCCGACCCTATCCCGCCGGGCACGCCACAGCGCTGACCCAGTTCACCACCGCGTCGCCGGGAGTTGTCCGGAGAGCCGTCGGAACCGGATAGAACGTCCGGCATGACCGAATCGACCCACTCCCGCCGCACCCTGTTCAAGGCTGGTTTCGCCGCGTCGGCCGTTGCCGGCGGGGCGTTGCTCCTGCCCGAGAGCGTGTCCGCCGCGCCGCTGGTGCGCCGCGCGCGCCCGGTGCTCACACACGGCGTCGCGTCCGGCGACGTCACCACCGGTTCCGGCATCATCTGGTCGCGGGCCGACCGGCCGGCGCGGCTGATCGCCGAGATCGCGCGCGACGAATCCTTCCGCCACGCGCGCAGAGTCACCGGAGACATCACGACGCCCGACACCGGCGGCACCGGCAAGGTGCGCGTCGCGGGGCTGCAGCCCGGGACCGAGTACCACTACCGCGTCACCGCCGTGGACCTCGATGGCCGCACCTCCAGCGAGCCCGTCACCGGCCGGTTCTCCACCGCGCCCGTCGGCCGCCACGACACGCGCATCCTGTGGAGCGGCGACGTCGCGGGCCAGAACTACGGCATCAACCCCGCGTTCGGCGGCATGACCATCTTCTCCGCTATGGCCGACCGCCGCCCCGACCTGTTCCTGCACAGCGGCGACACGGTCTACGCCGACGGGCCGCTCACCGAGACCGTCACACTGCCCGGCGACGGCGGCACCTGGCACAACATCGTCACGCCGGAGAAGGCGAAGGTTGCCGAGACCCTCGACGAGTACCGCGGCCAGCACGCCTACAACCGCCTCGACAAAAACTTCCTGCGCTTCGCCGCGCAGGTCCCCAGCTACGTCCAATGGGACGACCACGAGGTGCTCAACAACTGGTACCCCGGCGAAGTCCTCAACGACCGCCCCGAATACACCGAGAAGCGTCTCGACGTGCTGGCCCCGCGCGCGTACCAGGCCTTCCACGAGTGGCACCCCATCGACAGTCGCCGGGCCGTCGACGGGCGGGTGTACCGCAGCTTCCGCTACGGCAGCCACGTCGAGGTGTTCGTGCTCGACATGCGCACCTACCGCAACGCCAACACCGCGGACCAGACCAAGCCGGGCTACATCCTCGGCGACAAGCAGGCCCGCTGGCTCGCCGACGCGCTGGACCGAAGCACCGCGACGTGGAAGATCGTGCAGGCGGACATGCCGATCGGTCTCGTGGTCCCGGACGGCACGGCCATCGAGGCCGTCGCCAACAACCGGCCGGGCGCGCCCGGCGGTCGTGAGACGGAGCTGGCCTGGGTGCTGCGCGAGATCTCGCGCCGGCGCGTGCGCAACGTCGTGTGGCTGACCGCCGACGTCCACTACTCCGCCGCGCACCACTACTCGCCCGACCGCGCGGCCTTCAAGGACTTCGACCCGTTCTGGGAGTTCGTGTCCGGGCCGCTCAACGCCGGCGCGTTCGGGCCGAGCGCCCTCGACCCTACGTTCGGCCCGGAAGCGGTGTTCGTCCACGCGCCGACGACGCAGAACTCCTCGCCCACGCAAGGGTTCCAGCACTTCGGCGAGCTGAACGTCGACGGCGGCAGTGGCGACCTGCGCGTCGACCTGCGCGACGCGGGAGGCAAGTCCCTGTGGTCCAAGACCCTGCACCCGCAGGGCCGCTGACCCGGCCGAAACCGGCCGCACGCGCGGGTCGGCTAGGCTCGCGCCCGATAACACGAATCCGCACAAGGAGAAACACCGTCGTGACTGAACGCACGCTGGTCCTCGTCAAGCCCGATGGCGTCGCGCGCGGCCTCGTCGGCGAGGTCGTCTCGCGCATCGAGCGCAAGGGCCTGAAGCTGGCCGCCCTGGAGCTGCGCACCGTCGAGCGCTCGCTGGCCGAGGAGCACTACGCCGAGCACAAGGAACGTTCGTTCTTCGGCGACCTGCTGGAGTTCATCACGTCGGGTCCGCTCGTCGCGATCGCCGTGGAGGGGCCGCGCGCGATTGCCGCGTTCCGCCAGCTGGCCGGTGGCACCGACCCGGTCGAGAAGGCCACGCCGGGCACCCTGCGCGGCGACTTCGCGCTGGAAACCCAGTTCAACCTGGTGCACGGCTCCGACTCCCCGGAGTCGGCCGAGCGTGAGCTGAAGCTGTGGTTCCCGGACCTGTGAGCCGGGCTTGAAAGCCGGGGTGGAGCCGAGTGGCTCCGCCCCGGCTTTTCCCGTTTCCGCCAACACTTTCGAGGTGTCATGACACTGTCCGCCGAGGACTATCTGGCGAGCCTGCGCGCGCTCACGGCCGAGTTCGCCGAGGCCGCGAACTCCGGTGAAGCGAGCGCGCCGGTGCCGGACTGCGCCGGCTGGACACGCGCCGACCTCGTGACCCACCTCGGCGGCATCCACCGCTGGGCGGCGGAGATCGTGCGCACCGGCGAGCCGCAGCAACTTTCCGCCGCGGACGAACCCGGCGACCTCGCCGCGTGGTACGCCGAGAGCGCCGCGATGCTGCTCACCGCCCTCGAGGTGGCCGAACCCGCCGAGAAGTGCTGGCACTTCGGCGGCACCCCGAAAACCAAGGCGTTCTGGTTCCGCCGCCAGCTGCACGAGACGGCCGTGCACCTGATCGACCTCCACGGCTGCGCGGGCACCACACCGGTCCTCGACCCCGTCGTGGCCGCCGACGGCGTCGACGAGGTGCTCACCGCGCTGCTGTCGCGCGTCACCCGCTGGCACGCCGTGCCGCCGCTACCCGAGCCGATCACGCTGCGGGCCACCGACACCGGGCACGAGTGGACGGTCGTGCCGGGGGAGCCGCCCGCGGTGGGCGAAGGCGAGGCCGCCGCCACCGTCGAGGCGAGCGCGCAGGAGCTGCTGACGCTGCTGTGGAAGCGCGGCGAGGTCACGCCGCGCGTCACGGGCGACGAGGAGCTGGCGCGCGCCTTCCTGAAAGCGCCGCTGACCCCCTGACCGGAACCGCCCGTTCTGAGCCATTCAGGCGGCGTTCACCCTGAATCCTTCCGCCGGCCGAGCTGCTCCACTTTGCTGGGCGAAGTCACTCACTCGATACTGGGGTACCTGGTGAAGAAGTCACGCTCCGTGCTGCTTTGCGCCCTTTGCGCACTGTTCGCCACCGCCGTTACCGCGCCGGCGTACGGCGATCCGCTCGCCGCGCCACTCGGCACGCGGCCGGTTGAAGGCGCGCCCGCGGCGTCCTCGGCCCGCGAAGCGCCGGTCACGGCCGCGGCGACGACCGACGACGGCCTCGAGACCAGCAGCGCCACCTCGGCCATCGCGCCCGGCCTGCAGCTCACGCAGTTCGACCGCTTCGACCCGGCCGGCTGGATCCGCGGTGACACCCTGAGCGTCGACCTCACCAGCAAGGTCCTCAAGCCCACGTACCTGAGCCCTGGCACGGTTTCCGCGCGCACGCCGCTGTCGCAGCAGGTGGCGCGCACCGGCGCGGTGGCCGGCGTCAACGGCGACTTCTTCGACATCAACGCCACCGGCGCGCCCGAGGGCGTCGGCGTTTCCGACGGGCAGCTGCAGACCGCGCCGGCCGCAGGGCACAACACCACCGCCACGATCACCGACGAGGGCCGCGCGAAGCTGGCCGACGTCTTCCTCGAAGCGTCGGTGCAGCTGCCGGACGGGCGCAGCGTGCCGGCCACGAACTTCAACAGCCCGGTGCTGGGCAAGGACGGGCTCGGCGTCTATACACCGCTGTGGGGTGCTTCGGCGCGCGCGACTTCGGTGGCCGGCGCCGCGAGGGTGGCCGAGGTCGAGGTGCGCGACGGTGTGGTCACGCAGGTGCGCACACAGCCGGCCGAAGGGCCGATTCCCGCGGGCAGCACGCTGCTGCTGGGCCGGGAAGCAGGCGCGGACACGCTTTCCGCGCTGAAGGTCGGCGACCGCGTCGGCGTCTCGTACGCGCCGCGCTCGGACGCCGGGAAGATCGCCGTGGCCGTCGGCGGCAACGAAGCGTTGCTGAAGGACGGCCAGCTGCAGCCGGTCGACGACACCACGCTCGCCCCGCGCACCGGCGTCGGCTTTTCCGCCGACGGCAAGCACCTGTGGCTCATGACGGTCGACGGCCGGCAGGGCGACAGTCGCGGCATGACCGAGGCCGAGCTGGGCCGGCGCCTGAAGGCCCTGGGTGCCGACGATGCCATCAATCTCGACGGCGGCGGCTCCTCCACGCTGCTCGCGCGCGGTGAGGGCGAGGCCGCGCCGAGCGTGCGCAACGCCCCGTCGGACGGCGCGGAACGACTGGTGCCCAACGGGATCGGCATCAAGACCGCGCCCGGTAGCGGCCGGCTGACCGGCTTCGCGCCGGCTCCCGCGCAGAACACGAAGAACGCCACCCGAGTCCTTTCCGGACTGTCGCGCGTGCTCGTCGCCGACGGCCACGACGAGACCGGTGCGGCCGTCGCGGCGCACCCGCGGTGGAACACGTCGGACCCGGGCCGCGCCACCGTGACGGACAACGTGCTCACCGCCCACGCCGACCGGCAGCACCCGGAAGCGCGCGCAGACATCTCCGTGGTCGTCCGCGACGGCAAGGCTTCCGGCAAGACGACCGTGTCGGTGCTCGGCACACCGGTGCGGCTGGGCACGAGCACCGCACAGGTCGCGCTGTCCGGCGCGGGCGCGCACAGCACGTTCCAGGTCTACGGCTACGACGCCGACGGCTACGGCACCTGGGTCGAGCCGCGCGACGTGAAGCTCGACTACGACCCCGCCGTGGTGGACGTGAAGCCCGCCGCCGACGGGTTCGAGGTCACGGCGAAGGCCGCTTCGGGCGCCTCGGCGATCACGGTGCACGCGGGCGGGCTGACCGAGCACCTGGCCGCTTCGGTGGGCACCGAGCCGCAGGTGGCGTCTCCTTTGGACGGTTCCGCCGGCTGGAGTGCCAGCGTGTACCCCGCCGTCGTCGGAGCCGCGTTGTCCCCGGCCGAAGGACGCGACGGCGGCCAGGGCCTCGCGCTCGACTACCGCCTCACCGGCACCACGGCCACGCGCGCCGCATACGTGACCGCCGCGACGCCGTTGCCCGTGCCGGCCGGGACGCAGAAGATCGGCCTGTGGGTCGACGGCGACGGCAAGGGCGCGTGGCTGCGTGCGGAACTGCGCGACGCGGCCAACGTGGCGTCCATTGTGGACCTCTCGCTCAGCGTCGACTGGACGGGCTGGAAGTACGTCACCGCCGCCGTGCCGGCCGGGCTGCCGGACGGCCAGCGCCTCACGCGCTTCTACGCCGTGGAAAACGTGCCGGACCAGCAGTACGAGGGTCACCTCGTGTTCGACGACCTCAGCTTCGAGGTCGCGCCGTCCACGTCCGTGCCCGCCGATCCGGCCGAGCACGACCCCGCCCTGGTCACCGACGGCACGCTCGGCACCGGCGGCCTGCGGATCGCGGTGCTCAGCGACGCGCAGTTCACCGCCGACGCGCCCGACGGCCCGCTGGTGGCGCAGGCGCGCCGCGCGATGCGGGAGGCCGTGGCCGCGAAGCCGGACCTGGTGCTGATCAACGGTGACCTCGTCGACCGCGGCACGGCGCCCGACTTCGTGCTGGCGCACAAGGTGATCACGGAAGAGCTCGACGGCAAGGTGCCGTGGTACTACGTGCCCGGCAACCACGAAGCCGAGGGCGGCAACGGGCTCGCCAACTTCGAGGCCGCGTTCGGCGTGACCCACCAGGTCGTGGACGTGCGCGGCATCCGGCTCGTGCTCATGGACTCCTCACGCGGCTCGCTGCGCGCCGGCGGGTTCGACCAGGTGCGAATGCTGCGCGACGCGCTCGACGGAGCCGCCCGCGACCGGTCGATCCGCGGCGTCGTCGTCGCGATGCACCACCCGGTGAAGGACCCGAGCCCCACGGGCAACTCGCAGCTGGGCGACCGCAAGGAAGCCGACCTGCTGCAGACGTGGCTCACCGGCTTCGAGCAGTCCTCGGGCAAGCAGGCGGCCGCGATCGCGTCGCACGCCGGCGTGTTCAGCCTGTCGCGCACGGACGGCGTGCCCTACCTGGTCAACGGCAACTCGGGCAAGACGCCCGCGGCCGTGCCGGGTGACGGCGGGTTCGTCGGCTGGACGCTGGTGCGGGTCGACCCGTCGGCGAAGGACCAGCCGGTGCGCTTCGAGACGCGGCCGAACGTCGACGCGCTGACGCTGTCCGGTCCCGCTTCGCTGCGGTGGGGCGCGAGGGCGCAGTTGACCGCGACGCTCACGCAGGCCGGCCGGGCCGTGCCGGTCGCGTACCCGGTGAGCGCGGACTGGAGCGGCTTCTTCGCGCACGTCGGCGCGGGGCGTCCGGCACCGTGGGACGCGGTGTCCTACGACACGGCGAGCGGCGTGCTGACCGCGTTGCACCCGGGTGTCGCGCGGATCTCCGTGACGGTGAACGGCGTTTCGAGGGATCTGACGGTCACCGTGCGCTGACCGATCGGGAAACCGGTCGAAAACTGTCGGTGCCCGCGCCTAATGTCGACGGGGTGGCAGAGGCAACGGCGGAACCGGCACTGGTGCAGGCGAAGGCACTGGTGAAGCGGTTCGGTGAGTTCGAAGCGGTGCGCGGCATCGACGTCGAGGTGCGGCCGGGGGAGGCGTTCGGCTTCCTCGGGCCCAACGGCGCCGGGAAGTCGTCGACGATGCGGATGATCGCGTGCGTGTCGCCGCGCACCGACGGTGACCTGCGCGTGCTGGGCATGGACCCGGACGTCGACGGGCCGCGCATCCGCGCGCGCCTGGGCGTGGTGCCGCAGGAGGACAACCTCGACGTCGAGCTCACCGTGCGGCAGAACCTGCAGCTCTACGGCCGGTATTTCGGCCTGTCGCGGACGCACGTGCGGGCCAAGGCCGAGGAGCTGATGGAGTTCGCGCAGCTGAGCGACCGGGCGGAGCAACCCGTCGACTCGCTGTCCGGCGGCATGAAGCGGCGGCTGACGATCGCGCGGTCGCTCGTGAACGACCCGGAGCTGCTGCTGCTCGACGAACCCACCACGGGCCTCGACCCGCAAGCCCCGGCGCTGACGCGCTCGTCGGCCCCGCCGTGCTCGAGCTCGAGGTCGACTTGCTGATCCCAGCGGCGGTCGAGGGTGTCCTCCACGCCGATAACGCTGGAAGCGTACGGGCACGTGTGATCGTCGAGGGCGCCAATGGGTCTACTGCCCCGGAGGCCGGCTGACTCCTGGGCGAGCGGGGCGTGGTGATCGTGCCGGGCATTCTCGCCAACGCCGGCGGCGTGATCGTGTCCTACTTCGAGTGGGTTCAAGCCAACCAGGCGTACTGGTGCGTCACGCGACCAGGTCGAGGATCGGCTCGCCGAGCGGATGCTCACCGCCTGGCACGTCGTCGTCGCTCACGCCTCGACCCACAACATCACCCTTCGCGCCGCAGCTACAGCCTTGGCCGTGGAACCTGTCGCCAATGCACACCGGGTCCGCGGCCTCGACTCCTGATGGCTCGCCAGCACCAACGAGCTCGATCGGAGTGGTCACTCGTCGGTGCTGGCGACCACCACCGGCCTGAAGTTCGTCTCCAGTGCCGGTCGACGCTTGGACTGAGATCCCCAGCCCGGCGGTATTACCCACGTAATGCGCCATGTGACGGGACCGCGCGGCCACGCGGTCCCCGCTGTGGGCGATCCGATGTACGAGTTGCCCGTGAACCAGCCGGTGGGAGCGCTGGTGATCGAGTATGCGAGCCTCCGCCGCGTCCGCATCAACGGACGACTCGTTGCGGCCTCGCCTGATGCGCTGGACATCGACATCAGCGAGGCTTACGTCAACTACGCGAAGCCAGATCGCGGTGTGGTTCCAGCACGAGTAGGACGATCACGACGCCCAGTAGCCGCACAAGTTTAGGCACGAGCTACGTGAGGCCAGCATCAATGACCTCCGCATCAACGACACTGACCCACACTGGTTCGGCCCCCCGGCTGCGGCCGCAGCGTTGTTCTCTCATTCCAATGGGCGACCCGACTCTCAGCGAGGCGGGACATCTGGAAACCGACGATGTCGTCGCTCGCGTGGGCCGTCCCGACCCGTTCGCCCAGGACGGACAAGACCACACCGGTGACAGCCTGTTCGCCGACCTCGAGCTGCACCTCATCGGCGAGCAGATCACGATCAAAAGCGGCCCTCATCCCGGCACAGTGAAGGTGGGCAGAACGCCGAACCTGGTACAGCACGGATCTCTGTGGGTTCCTGGCGGTCGTGGCGAGTTGGCCGATCGGGGAGACGCGGGGTGGGTCGCGGCCTGACCCTGACTTGACATGAAATCAAGTCAGGGCCAGGCTTGAAGCCAAGGCCCTCCCTTCACAAGACGTGGGCGAGAAAGGATTCCCATGAGTGACTGCGCACGCACGCGAACAGCTGGTGACCTGGCGTGGGCGTGTTGTCGGCCACCAACGGGATCGCGGGCAGTTCCGCTGAGACTGTGCGGGTAGAGCAGATCAAGGGGATGCCGGCCACTCGGGCGCTGGCGGACGGGCTTGCCGTGCACCATGGCTCGATCGATGGAGATGAAGGGGACCTCGGCGCCTTGGAGCGGGCACGTCGTATTACAGCATCACGGAACCCTTAAGGCGCGCGCACAGCAGCTTCTGGGCGAGTTCAATGTTGGACATTATTTTGCCGTCCCCTATGGACGTGACCGTAAAGCCCGTATGGGCTTTGATCTCCGGTTGGTCCGCCGGATACGACGAAGTCGGTCCCCGGAATTGGCTTGTGGTTCCGGACGCGATCGGTGCGCATGGCGTGGTAAGGGAGTTCGATGACGCGTTGAGGGGATACCGAGGTGGCGCCGAGACGGCTCACGCTAGTGGAGGTGAAGTTCGGCGAGCACGATCGCCCGAACTCCTGGCCGAGCTCGGCAACTCCCGAAAGGACCAGGAGTGCCTTCGGGTCAGATGGCTGGGGCCTCACCGGTGACGTTCCTCGCGTGTCTGGCTGGCTCTTTAGTTGTCGTGATGAGGATTGAGGACTACTGCGACGCCAATCGGCGTCGCAGCTCGCTGCCGCGGACACCGGGGTCCGCCTATGCCATGCGCTGGCGGTGCGGGGTTCAGTGGCGGACGGGCGAATGGGCCGGCTCGCGTTTGGGAAGGGGGTTCGAGGTTGAGTAATCCGCTGGTGGCGCCGACGCAGGATTCAACGACGGCGTATTCGGGGATCTCGCTGCTGGAGACTGCGAACGATCTGAAGTCGGCGATCGATAGTGGTGACTGGGCCTCGGTCGCGATGGGCGCGGTGGGCACGGCGCTGGACGCTCTTTCCATGGCAATGGACCCGTTCGGTGCGATCCTCGCGGCCGGTGTGGCGTGGCTGATGGAACACGTGGGCCCATTGAAGGAAGCGCTCGACGGTCTGACCGGGAACGCCGACCAGATCAAGGCACAGTCGGAGACGTGGAACAACGTCGCCTCGGAACTGGGGGGTATCGGCTCGGACCTGCAGGGCGCGGTGCAGGCGGATTTGGCGTCGTGGACCGGTCCTGCTGCTGATGCGTATCGGCAGCGGTCGCAGGATTTGGTGGCGTTGCTGGGGAGTGCGCAGAAGGGCTGCGAGGGCGCTTCGAGCGGGGTGAAGACCGCTGGTGAGGTGGTTGCCGCGGTCCGTACCTTGGTGCGGGACATCATCGCCGAGCTGGTCGGGCACCTGATCAGCTGGGCGTTGCAGGTGGTGTTCACCCTCGGCATCGGCCTGGCCTGGGTGATCCCGCAGGTCGTGAGCACCGTGGCCAAGACCGCTTCGAAGATCGCCGACATCCTCACGCGGCTTATCAAGGCCCTCAAGGCTCTCGTCCCGCTGTTGAAGAAGGCGGGGGCGCTGTTCGAGGATGCGTCGAAGGCGCTGAAGGGGCTCAAGGGTGGCAAGGTCTCCGCACCGTCGACGGTGAAAGACATCGGCGCCACGCCGAAGGCACCGGAAATGAAGAGACCGCCGAACGGCGGCAACGATGGTGGTACTCCGAAGGGGGATCCGACGCCCCCGAAGAATGATCCCTCGCCGCAAGGCGAGGACAGCACGACGACCTCGAGCGCCGGCGGCACACCTCCATCGAAGAGCGATCCTGTGCCGTCGCACATGGCTGATCGGCCGCCGAAAGGTGGGCCGGCGCCGGTGGCCGACACCCCGCCGGCCACGACGGACGGGCCTGGCGTCGGTGTGCCGAAGTCCGGGCCGTCGCCGAAGCCGGACGGCCCGCGGGATCGCGCGTTGCCGTCGGATTCCAAGGTATGCGTGTCGGACCCGGTCGACGTCGCCACTGGTGAGGTGGTGATGACCCAGGTCGACGTCACGATGCCAGGTGAGGTCGGTGACCTGGTGCTGTCGCGCACACACCTGTCGTCCTACCGCGCGGGGCGGTGGTTCGGCCCGTCGTGGGCGTCCACGGTAGATCAGCAGCTGACGGTGGGCTCCGAGCACATCCGGTACTACGCGGAGGACGGCATGGTCCTCGTATACCCGCGGCCGGCTGACGACGCCCCCGTGATGCCCCTCGAAGGTCCGCGCCACCCCCTGCGGCGCGCGCCCGGCGGCTACCGGTTATCCGCAGGGCCCCGCGAGCTGCAGTTCGCCGACGTCGGCCGAAATGTGTTCCCGCTGACCGTGATCGAGCAGGATGGCAGTCGTACCACCATCGAGTACACCCCGGACGGCGCGCCGATCGCAGTGCGTCGCGATGACGGCAGCGAGATCCGGATCGTCACCGCCACGAGCCGCATCGTCGCGCTCGCCGCACCCGGCGCCGCCCCTCTTGTCCGGTTCGGCTACAACCGACTCGGCCAACTGTCCACGATCACGGATTTCGGCGGCCGCCCGATGAGGCTGGATTACAGTGTCGACCACCGGCTCGTCGGCTGGCAGGACCGCACGGGCAACTGGTACCGGTACGTCTACGACGACGCCGGACGCTGCGTCCGCACGGTCGGTTCAGACGGCTACTTCAACGCCGTCTTCACCTACGACACCGCGACGAGGACCACGCAGCACACCGACGCACTGGGCCACACCTGGACATATCGGATTAACGATGCCGGCCAACTGGTCGAGAAGACCGATCCTCTCGGGAACTCCCGCAGGTACGCATGGAGCCGCTATGACCAGCTGCGGTCCCAAGTGGACGAGCTGGGCCGGGTTACGCTTTACAGTTACGAGAACAATGAACTGAGGACCGTGACCCGCCCGGACGGTTCCCGGGTGCGGATTTCGCGCGCCGCCGGTGGCACAACGTTGGAAACGGGTGAAGGATCCTCGGCGGCGCTTGCCGTGGTCGCGGAGGCCGATCCGTTCGCCGTCCTCCCCGGTGTCTCGACACCGTTCCGGGCGGACAGCCGGGCTGATCCGCTCGGCGACGAGCCGTTGACCGGCGCAGCGGTCCGACCGGGCGACCGCGACGTGTTCGGCAGGCCCCAGGTCGTGCACACCGCCTCCGGAGGCGCGGCCCGGCTGGGATGGACAGCCGAGGGGCGGCGGGCCTGGCGGATCGGCCCGCACGGGGACCGGGAACATTGGCTGCACGACGCGGAAGGACGGGTCCTCGAGCACCGAGACGCGGCCGGGGGAGTGACACGACGTCGCTACGGGCCGTTCGGGCTGCCGATCGAGGACACCGACGCGGCCGGCGCACGCACCCTCTACAGCTACGACGGCGAGCTGAGGTTGACCGCGGTGACGAACCCGCACGGTCTGATCTGGCGCTACACCTACGATCCCGTCGGCCGCCTGACCGAGGAGGCGGACTTCGACGGCAGGCGGCTGACGTACACCTACGATGAGGCCGGGCAGCTGCGAAGGATGACGAACGGACTCGGCGAGGTCACCGAGTACCGCTACGACCTGCTCGGCAATGTCGTGGAACGACGTACGGCCACCGGCGTGACCGGCTACGCCTACGACGCGTTGGGGCGGCTTACCTACGCCGTCAACGCCGACTCGGTCCTGGAGATCGCGCGTGACGAGCGCGGCCGCGTTCTCGACGAGACGCTGAACGGCGTCGGCGTGCACTGGAGCTACGACGTGACCGGCGTCCGCAGGCGCACTGTGTCTGGTTTGGACAGTGAATGGCGGTACGACTCCGGCGCGCCGGAGTCACTGCACATCGCCGGCCACGAGATGCGGTTCGAACACGACGAGCACGGGCGTGAGACGAGTCGTGCCGTCGACGGCGCGGTCGTGCTGCGGCAGCGGTTCGACGCCGAGGATCGGCTCGCCGAGCAGGTGGTCACCGGCCTGGGCCGGCGAGGCTACGCCTACCGGCCAGACGGAAGGCTCGCCGCTGTGGACGACGCGGTGTCGGGTCCGCTGCGCTTCGGGTTCGACCGGACTGGCCGGGTCACCGAGGTTCACACGCCGCGCGCCGACACCGAACGCTTCACCTACGATGCGGCGGGCAACATCGTCTCGGCTGTCACGCCATCGGCCTCGGGACCACGCGCCTACGAGGGCAACACCTTGCTGCGGGTCGCCGGGACGCGCTACAACCACGACCGGCAGGGGCGGGTGACCGGCCGGGTCCGCACAGGGCCAGTGGGTGAGCAGGAGTGGCGCTATCTCTGGGACGAGCTAGACCGGATGATCGCCGTGGTCTCTCCCGACGGCACCTTCTGGACCTACCTTTACGACCCGCTCGGCAGGCGGTTCGCCAAGCGGCGCTGGGCCATCGGCGAGGACGGCCGGTCGAGGAAGACCGCCGAGACGTGGTTCGTCTGGAGCGGCGCCGACCTCGTGGAGCAGATCGAGCTTTACGACGACGGCACCTCCCGCGTGCTCACGTGGGAACGGCATCCCGGCGACAACAGGCCGGTGGTTCAGGTCGAGCAGACCGGGCCATCACACCGCATGCGGTTCTGCACCGTCGTCACCTCGCCGGCGGGCACACCGACCGAACTGATCGACGAGCACGGCGTGCTTGCCTGGCGTGCGCGCTCGAGTTTCTGGGGCGAACAGGCGCAGGCGGCGCCGATTCCCCTGGCCTTTCCCGGCCAGTACCGCGACGACGAGAGCGGGCTGCACTACAACGTATATCGCTATTACGACCCGGAGACCGCGCGGTACCTGAGCCAGGACCCGCTCGGGCTCGCCGCCGCGCCGAACCCGGTCGGCTACGTCTCGGAGCCGCTACTCGCCGGCGACCCGCTCGGGCTCGTGAGTCCGTGTGGTAAAACAGGCGCTTCCAAGGCCCCGGACCGCCCCGCCGGCGGCGACGACGCCGGCAAGATCGAGCTGGCGGCGAAGAAACCGGACGGACTCGACGAATTCCGCTCCCCGGACGGCAAGATCCGCCCGGCCGACATGGCCGACGAGCAGTACGCGAAGTTTGCGCCCAAGTGGGACGAGATGATGAAGCCCGGCAAGGACAAGAGCTGGTTTTGGTCGGGTGGCCACATCACCGACGGAAAGTTCACCGACGCGCCGGTGTGGGGCAAGGGCGCCGATCCCGCCAAGGACGCTCCCCTCTCCGATCCGGTTACCGGCAAGCACGTCACGGCGCAGACGTACAACGGGCCGATCGACTTGCCCGCTGAAGCGCTGGCGAAGAAGCACGGAGGCAATACACTCGAAGGCATCTTGCGCGACAACAAGATCGAGATGCCCGGCTTCAGTGACGGAAACCCCAACGCCGGAAAGGTGTGGACGGACGCTTCGAAAGCCCTGGGCCGTAACGCCGAGGGTGAGGCCCACGTGGCTCTGCCGAACACGCCGGCTCCCTCCAGCGGCTGGGCCCACAACGGCGATGTGCTTGCCTCGCGCCGACCGAACAACGTGTTCGACATGGACGAGTTCCCGATCTTGCGACACAACCCGAACATCACGAAGGTCATCGCCCACGACGCCGATTACCCCGACGCCGACCCGGTCGTGATCTGGAACAAGGAAAATCGCTGATTGTCGGGCTGGCTCGGCCTTGTTCCCTGCTTACTCCGAGAGCAGGGCTTCGAGCGCCGGAAGAACCGCTGGTAGCACGAGACGTGGATGCTGTGTGAGCCGAAGGATCAGCACACGGTCATATGGCGAGGGAGGTCCTTAAGAACGTTGGCGACAACAAGTGTCTTTTGCCACGACCTCACGCCAGAGGTGGCCACGGCGGCGGCGCAGGCTCTCGGACCCCAGGCCCTGGCACCGTTCACCCAGTCGCTGACCCAGGTCGCCTGGCGTACGACTTCGCACAAATACATCATCGGGGAACGGGACAATGGCCTACCCCGGCGATGCGGGAAAGTTCGCAGGACGGGCCCCGTCCGTGGAGTGTGCGAAACACGTCACATTCGCCGTCGTGTCCCGTCCTGCGGAGACTGCGGAGTTTCTGCGAGAGGAACTCGCGAAGGCCGCTCACCGCTGACGTCGACCCAATCGCACAGGCGCACCATATCCGCTGTTCGGCGTGGACCGTTTCCGAGCGCTGGCCGATTTCCAGTGCACACACGTGGCAGGTCGGCATGACAACACCTCACCTGGACGCGGTGCGTGTACCGGGCCCAGCGCGCAATAATCGACGGACGTAAAGGAACAACGCAGTGCGCATACTTTTCTCGGCCACGCCGGCCCACGGTCATATTATTCCCTTGTTGCCTTTGGCGCGTTCCTTCCGGGCGCAGGGCGACGATGTGGCACTGTTGACGGCCGGATCCCTCGCGTCGTCGTTCGTTGGCGAGGGCATGGTCCCGTTGGCGGCCGGGCCGGCGCTGGACGTGCTGATGGGCGAGGTGATGAGACGGACTGGCGCAGACCCGCTGGCGGGCCTGACTCCCGAGCAGGAAGCAGAGGCGTTCGCCGGCGTTCGTGTCGATCTGACCGCAGACGAGGCGGAGGCGATGGCCCGGGGATGGCAGCCCGATCTGATCGTCAGCGAACACTACGACTTCGTCGGACCGATCACCGCCTCGGCGCTCGGCGTACCGTTCGCGACGCTTGCGTTCGGACCCGCCATGTCTCCTACCGCGGCGGCTCTCATGACCTCGACGATCCGCAAACGCCACGACAAGAGAGGCATACCCCTGAGACGGCCGCGGTGGTATCTCGACACCTGCCCTCTGGCCCTCCAAACAGACGGATGGAGCAAGCCCGAGGGGCACATCGGCCTGCGTCCCGAACCCCACCGTGCGGCCGGACGTCCGCCAGCTGACAAGACGCTGTCCTCGCCGAAGCGCTCCACAACAGCCCGCGTGTTGGTCACCTTCGGCACGGTGTTCTCCTCTCCCGAGGTCCTTAACCCGCTGCTCGTGGAGCTGTCGGCCGCAGACCTGGAGGTCAGTGTCACCACCGGACTGCAGGCATCGGCCGGGGACTACGCTTTCGGCGCAGAGAACGTGCCCGACAACGTGAAGCTGTTCGGTTTCACGCCGTTGGACGAACTGTTGCCCGGCATGGATATCGCGGTCACGCACGGCGGCGCCGGCAGTACCCTGGGCATACTCGCTGCCGGTATTCCGATGGTGGTGGTGCCGCTGGCCGCTGATCAGTTCGTCCAGGCGGCGCGGGTGGCCAACGCAGGAGCGGGCATCTCCGTCGAAAAGGGCGCCAGTGCCTCCGACGTCGCTAAGGCTGTGGCGTCGCTGCTCGCGGAACCTGCATACCGGGAGAACGCCGGCAAGGTGGCTGAAGAGATCGCGGCTCTTGTAGCGCCCGAGGCTGTTGCCGCTCGCCTTCGGCAGAGCCTCGCCGAGCAGTGAGAGTCGTTGCGTCTCGTCTCTCGCGAGTCGGGCATGAAATAAGGAGTCGCCCACTCCAACTGGTGCGCACTGATCCTCACGCGACCTGGACGTCCAGCGAGCTCGCCCGGTCCCTCGGATATAGCAGGATCCACCCTTCCGGGCATCGATGAAACGCTTGGCCCCCACGAGGAAAGCATCGTCAAGACCGGTCGAGAAGCCTACGTGATCGAGCAGCGCTGGGCATCGCCGGATTTGACGGATCGCCCGGATCGGCCCTACCAGGCGCCCCAGCGAGAAGACCGTGCGTCGGGTACTGCGGCGCTTCGACGGCGACGTGCTCGACGTGGCGGCCGTAGGTGGCTGCCTCACCGCTCGTGCCGCCGCCTCACGTGCCGCAGACCAGGACTAACACCCACGGCACTGCCGTGCGCGGGCGGCGGTGCCGTGGATGGCAAATCCCTGCGCGGCGCTATCCGCGTCGATGACCACTGCGTCCACCTGATCTCCGCGCTGTATGACGACGGCATCGTGCTGGCCCAGCGCGAGGTCGACGCCAAGCACGACGAGATCACCGCCTTCGGGCCCCTGCTGAACCCACTGGACCTGACTGGACGGGTGGCGACCTTCGATGCGCTGCTGACGCAGACCGACCACGCCAGATTCCTGGTCGAGAAGAAAGACGCACACTGCATCGCCGTACTCAAGGGCAACCGCCCGAACCTACAGGCGCTGGTGAAGGAACTGCCACGGAAAGAAGTGCTGCTCTTGGAGCGCACGCGGGCCGCTGCCCATGACCGTGACGAGATTCGCCGCCTGAAGGTTGTCCACCGTGCCGGGGCTGCCTTCCGTGCGGACCGGGCGCTTCGGGTCGTCCGCCGGCGCCAGCCGGCGCGCACCGCGAAGGTGCCGATCGAATGCGTCTATGCAGTCACCAGCCTGACGGCCCACGAGGCCGTACCCGCTGACTTGGCGGAATGCAAACATGTGAGGCCGGCTGCCGTCCTCCCGCTGTGCCGATATGCGGGCCGATCCGGTGATCGCCTGGTCCGGTGACCGGGGCGTACGTTCACGGTCGAGCCCGCGGTCGGCGCGGCGGCCAGTCGTTCTGGTCGGCAATGGTGAGTGGAGGACGACGATGAGCACGAAGCGGCAGGCGCGAGGCGATCGCCGGGAGGCGGTGGTCGCCGCCGCGATGGACCTGTTCTCCCGCAAGCGGTACGACGATGTCTACATCAGTGAGATCGCCGAAACGGCGGGCGTGGCGCACGGCCTGCTGTTCTACCACTTCAAGGACAAGCGCGGCCTGTACCTGGAAGTACTGCGGCGCATGCTCGATGAGCTCGTGGATCTGCAACGTCGCCGTGACGACGAGCTGACGGGAGAGCAGTGGCTGCGCGGTGTGACGCTCCGGCAGGTCGAATACCGGCGCGAGCACGCCCAGACGATGCTCGTGATGATGCGGGCCGGTGGGCAGGACGCGGAAGTCGACGAGCTGATCGAGCGGAGCCGCAAGGCCGGAGTCGAGTTCTTGGCTGCCGTCGTCGGCCTCGCCGGGGAGCTGCCGCCGCGCACCCGGATCACCATGCGGGCGGCGATGGGCGCCGCCGACGAGATGATCGCCGACTGGCTGACCCACGGCTGTGACCTGGAGGTGGCCGAGCTGGTCGAAGCGGTCTACACGGTGGTCGTGGCGGCGCTCGCCACGGTCTGCAAGCAATCGCTGCGACTCGCCGCTGTGGCCGGTGATCAGCCGGCAGGGCGGGCCCGGAGCACTGGGCGGAGGAGAAACGATGGAACGACTTAAGACAGCGGTAGCTGCGGCGGACGACCCGGCGAAGCGGGCCGCAGTCCGGGACACCGTCGCCACGGTGATCGACGACGTCCGGCGAGACGGCGACACCGCGGTTCGCATGTACTCGAAGAAATTCGACAACTGGTCTCCGGAGCAGTTCCGGCTCACCGGCGAGGAGATCGACCGGGTGCTGGCCACTGTGCCGGCGCAGACGCTGGCCGACATCCGCATCGTCCAAGCCAACGTCCGCGACTTCGCCCAGCGCCAGCTTGAGTCGTTGCACGACTTCGAGGTGGAACCTCAACCGGGGGTTCTGCTGGGACAGAAAACATTCCCGTGTCGGCCGCCGGAGCCTACGTGCCGGACGGTACCCGCTCGTCGCCTCGGCGCGCATGACCGTGGTGACGGCGAAGGTTGGCGGCCTCGACCGAGTGACCGCGGCCACCCCGCCGATCCGCGGCACGGCCCCGGCCGCGACCGTCGCGGACATGCATCTTGCCGGTGCCGACGAGATCCTGCTGTTGGGTGGTGTCCACGCCGTGGCGGCCATGGCGGTGGGCACCGAGACAATCGGCAGTTCGACCTGCTCGTCGGACCGGGCAAGGCCTACGTTGCCGAGGCCAAGCGGCAGCCGCGATGACCAGAGCGAGGGTGAGGGCCGTGGTCGATCACGACTTGTGCGGGCGTGGCGCAGTGCGTCCAGGCGGCCCCTGGCGCCTTCCAGCTCGACGACGACCTACTGTCGGTTTTCGAGCCGTCGGGACCGTGGAACGCCCGTGAACTCGAGGCGACCCGGGACAACTGGCCGATGTCGGCGATTAGGATCGACAGAACGGACGCCACGCCGGACAGCTGATGTCCTCGGGGTGGCGCGTCACCCCGACCTCAAGCACGACTTTCCCGCCGGTGTGCCCTGCCGCCTGCCGGCGCTGGGCTTGAGCGGTGCGTTCGAGGGCAAGGTCGTGACGACCCGGATCCGCGGCTTGCCACGAGCCGGCGAGGCTGGCAACGGCGCGGAGGTCATCGCCGTCGAGACGGGCGAACACGGGCGTGACGCCGGGAGTGCGGTGCGGGCTCGGACGGTGTCGCCAGCCCGCAGCAGCCACTTGGCGCGGGTGGCGCCAGTGATTTCTTCCCAGACGACCTGCACCCAACCTTCTGTACACGTACTCGCGTCCGTCGCGTGACGGGCTCATGGTGGAGCTCATCGCTTCTGGGTGGATCGGTTCGAGCTCTCGCTCAGCTCGCTGGACGCGGGCGGCAAACGGGAGGTCAGCCATGTCAACCGCGCCGGAGAGACCCAGGTATTCAGCTACCACCACGCGCTGGACGGTGCGCTCCGCGTCGAACTTGTGGACTCCGACCTCCGGAACGAGGTCCTCCACTGGGCGGACACAGCCCCAAAGCGATAACCACCGACGCGACTCAACAGTAATGCGGTCCGGATCCGGTTCACCGAAGGAGCCATACAGCCCACGGTGACAGATTCACACAGGGACTCGACGGTCCACGCCGACCCACGAGCCGACCACGATCGCTCCTCATTCGGTCGGCCACGTTAACTGGCGTCGTGGCTTGGCCCGTTTAGGGAATGTCTCTTGCCGCTGTGCAAGCGGTGCGCAACGCGGTATTCCCGGCGGGTGGGGTGTCCAACAAATAGCCGTTACTGGACACCCCGCCCGCCGGGCGACGACCGATTCGCCCTCGTTACGGAAAGTCCCCGTTTGGGCCCTCTCCGTACCGGCTCAACAGGGTGAATCGAAAGAGCAGATCAGTTGGGGAGCTTTGCGGCCAGCAGGTTTACCGGCGTGACCGTGGGAAAGTCGGTAAACAACTCTTCCGCTCGCGCCACGATCGCCGCCTTTACCTTCCCCTCGAGGTGCTCCTCGCGACCCTGCTCGGAATCGAACGCGTCGAAGATCCGATATTTTCGCGGGCCGATGGGGAACGCGAACCAGGCGATGGTGCCCGGCTCGGCGTCGACCAGAGTCTTCGCTTCTTTCAGGAACGCCTCGACCTCATCTTCCTTTCCTTCCTTGGCCTCGATCTCGGCGAAGAACCCGTACGCAACCATCGATTTCCTCCCTGCACGTGTGTCTTGGATGGGCACTCGCCACGATAGGTAGCGTGATCTGTCCCTAGGGCACAGATTGGGCCATCTAGGCCACGTATCGCGCCTGATTGCGCACAGCCGCAGCGGTCCGTTACCCGCCGAGTCAGTTCGAAGCCACAGGGGCCGTGTCGACCGGCTCGTCGGTCCGATGTGACTGGCGACGAAACTCCGCCCGGTAAGCGCCGGCCGTCGTCCCGACGTGGCGGTCGAAGTTGCGCCGCAGGGTTTCCGGTGTCTGGAAGCCAACCATGACGGCGATGTCCCCCACAGGGTGATCGGTGGTTTCCAGCAGCGCCTTGGCCTGGCTGACTCGTTCTTGGTTAATCCAGTCGAAGACGCTCATCCCCGTCGCCTGCCGGAACTTGCGAACCAGGCTACGTTGGCTCAAGTGTTGCTGCTGCGCGAGCCCGGCCAGAGTCAACGGCTCGTAGACGTGCTCGCGCAGCCAGTGCAGGAACGAGCCCATGGGCAGGTCGTCGTCGGCGCGCAGCGACTGCTTGACGTACTGCGCCTGGGCCCCTGGCCGCCGGGGCCCTGCGACCAGGAGCCGACCCACGTCGTTTGCATGGGCGTCGCCCATGTCGAGGGCGAGCAGGTGCAGCGCGAGGTCCATGGTGGCGAAAACCCCGCCCGAGGTGTGCACCGGCCCATCGTCGACGAACAGTTTGTCCGGCGTCAGCCGCACCCGGGGGAATACCGCGCGGAACTCGTCGGCCAGCAGCCAGTGCGTGGTCGCCTGCCGCCCGTCCAGAACCCCGGCGCGACCCAGCACGAACGCGCCGCCACAGTACGAGACCATCCGGGCGCCGTTCTGGTACGCGCCGCGCACGCTTCCCAGGATGGCCGAACTCCGAGATGCGAGGGGCTTTTGCACCCCGGGGACCATCACAGTGTCGGCAGTCAGGAGGGTGTGGAGCGGTGCGAGTTGCCCAAGGTCCGCGCCGGACGGGAGGATGTATCGCTCGGATTCGCCGCAGAGGATCACTTCGTAGGGTGAGCCGATATCCCGGACTACGGTCTGCACTGTCCCTGTACGCCGCCCGAAGACCTGCTGGATCACGCCGACTTCGAACCCTTCGGTGTCCGGGTCCACGAGGACGGCTACCCGGTGCTTGTGTCTGCCGCGGGATAGCGGGGGAGCTTTTACCGCACGCGTCACCACGCCACCATTCCCTTCACCGTCCAGAATCGAGAGGCGGGTGTGTACCAGGTGTTGATTTCAGTCAAGGCCTTGGACCTCTCGCATAGGTTGTTTTGAACCGCTCAGGTTCCCTGATTACAGCATGGGCATTAGGTCCAACGAATGGACGCGCCGGTCCGCGTTGGGTCACGTCAGTGCGATCGGCCTCACCTCGCACGTGTCAGCAGGTGGTCCTACGGCCCCAGATTCGACGGCAACGGGTATGCGAGGTGCTGCCCACCGCCGTCTGGTCCGTCCGGAGACGGGCAGCGTGGCGAAGATCCGGTGGGCCGTGTGGGCGCGTCATTTGGCTGACGGTTTGAGATCGGGTGAGTACTCGGCCTCTCGCCAGTCACGGCCACATCACGCCGTTTAGAGACAATCGGCCGAATCGTCTAGCGGCTGATCTGATTGGGCGTCGCTGCGTTTGTCGGATACACCCGAAGCGCGGTCGACGGCTGCGGAGATGGGGTATTCACGAACTCGGACACCAAAGCTCGGTGCAATCGTCGGTACCGGGGGGAGGGGTGGGTGACAGTCGCCCCTCTTGGTCGGCGAGAATCCTGGGGGTGCCCGGGGCCGATGCGTGCTCCCGAAGCGCACACGTGGCGCCCGCCTGTGCCGATGACGGCTTGATTCTGGCTTCGGGTTTGACCAGTACTCAACCATGCTGACGGCGAATCATTTTGACGAACTCTCGGAAAGAATATACAGAACGTGATGCCCCGAATTTCCTGCCAGGCGATTTCTGGCCATAGTTCGGCGCTAGTCGGCGCGATGAGGATCAGCGGCGCGTGTCAGTGATAGTAGTAATTTGTTCAGTGGTACGTGGATGCCGTGCATGCTTGCGGTTCTGACGACGGCGCCACTGATATAATCGTACTCGGTGCTATGACCGGCGAGACGGTCGTACAGCATCGAAGATCCAATATCACCGGACTGATGAAGTAGTGCACCGATGATCTTTTCAACCTGATCATTACAAATATTGGCACCCTCGGCCCTGGCGACTTGTGCAGTTTCCAGAAGAATTCCTCGTGCGAAATCTGCAATGCCGCGGTCGCGAAAAACGTCGCCCCGGCGCATGGTCAGGGCGGTTATCGGGTTCCAAGCCGAGTTGATCAACAATTTGTGCCATGTCGAGGTTTTGAAGTCGCCATCCTCTTTGAACCTGAGAAAGCTACCAGCAAATACCCCGACCAGTCGACTCGCTGCCGGCCCCTCGGGAATAAGAAATGTGTCCTGGTCGTCTTTGAAGTACAGAACGCGCCCCGGCGTCAGTCGCTCAGCTGCGATCCTGAAGGGAACCGCTGGTATAACTTCAACTCCCGCCGGCAGGTACGGCTCAACTCGCCGACGATGTGCAATGCCGTTCTGAACCACTACCACCACTGTGTCCGGCCCTGTCATGGCCGATATCCAGGCTCTGGTACTAGCCGTGTCCTGTGCCTTGGTGGCAATCAAAATCCAGTCGACGGCTCCTTGCCTCTCGGGTACTGTTGCAACATGGACTGGAACCTCGTGCGAGCCTTCCTTGGTGTCCACTCGCGGCGTTTGCATGGGTGTTCGCGCACATAAGGTCACATCGTTACCTGCCACATGCGCTGCCCATGAAATGATGGTGCCGAGAGCGCCGGCGCCGATCACTGCCACTTTCTGCCGCCGTACTGAAGGTTGAAAAATATTTGTCGGCCTATTGTCGTCGTTCATTATAACTCTAACCCTTTTCTGGGCTACTAGGCGCGAAACTGCTTGCCGTTGAACTGACCGGATAAATTCCTCGAGTTGAGACGCTATGGCCGCTATCTGACCGCTGACTCGATTATCATCTGCGACTCTGACAGGAGAGTATCGGTTGGTGTATAACTGCATGCGACCATGCGGAGTTTCCCGCCAAAAGTTGTGACTCCGATGACCTGTTCGCCCTCGGCCTGACATAAGAGCGCCGGCCCCCACAGTGCAGTCGGATGGATAGCGCCGACCCGCTGAAATTCCACGACACCAAGGTTGCTGACAGCAATGTCGTACCCGAAGGTGGCCATGACAGCCAATGCGGTCGCGGCGTCGACATCGGGTGGAATATGTTGCTGGACTGCTGCGGAAGCGGCGGCGATATTGCTTGCAGACCTTGGATCTTGCAGTGCATCGCTCGCGGCGCGCGCCTGGTCCCAGAAGGAACCTTCGGCCAAAGGTGTGGAACCCGTCCGTGCGGCAGCGTGATAATCGACACACTGTCCTTGTACTTCGATGTGGTCGCGAAAGTTAATAGGTGTCAGCGCGCGTACGAACTCGTCGCCGGTCAGGGAACTGCGCGCACGAGATACGCTGGCGAGAAGGGCTCCGTGCACTGTGGTTTCCTCACTGCGACACCTCTGAATAAGTCGCTCAGTGAGATCAGGATCAAAGGCGGCCGTACTTACGTAGGGAGTTGTATTATCGAATGGTCGCGGAACGCCAGGCCCCATGCGGGGGTCCTCACTCGCGGGCCGTTTCACTTCGACAGTCGCTCGGGGCCGCAAGGTTCTCGCAATCATCTCTTCCTGGGAAGGCGGAAGGGGAAGACCTTGAAGGTCGTAATGATTGAGTGCGGCTACGACATCTTCGAGCACGGCCATAGCCCCAATGCCATCGGTGATGCAGTGATAGAAAGTCAGTAGTATTGCCGAAGATGTGTTATCGTGTATCAAAACAGCCCGAGCTAGTGGTGCATGCGAAGGGTCGAATCGTCGGCTTAGCTCTTCTGCCGCAACAGCCCGCCAGGAGTCAACGTGCTGCTTCAAGATGCGGAGTGGGATGGCGGTGCGAACTGCGGGACGATGGAAGGCGAGTCCTTTGCTCGAATGGTCTACGATGTGTGCCTGTAACAGCGGGTGCCGGGCCTGCGTAGCGGCAAGGGCGCGAACGACCTGTTCTACCGGTAGCGTTTCTTCAAATTCCGCGACTACCGTGAAATGCATCGGAAAATCTTCCATGTAACGGTGATACATGCGTTCCAATGCCCCGAGTGGCCTCAGCATGAACGTGGTGCTGCTCACCTGTAAGACTCGCTTTCTGTTGCGTGTCGGACGTCAATTCCTTGTCGTTCTCGGCGCTGCCAGACATAGCACGTCAGGAGTGTGAGAACGTTTCCACCCTGAGTGACAGCTACGCGGCAAGGAATAAGAAAACCTTTGGCTAGAAGCTTGACCGCTCCGACATCGACGGCGGAAAATGGATGGCCACAGTGCGATCATGCGCGACACGAGATCAGTATGCTGCTCGGCACTCCGCCCGATTTGGGCTGGATCGGAGGGATAAAAGCGGTTTTAGAGTGGCCGTGCACCTCTCGTCTACAAGTCTCGTTACAGCGCTGACTGAGTGTAAGAGTCAATGGGAGGGCTTGCTCTGGTTCCTTGTGGATGTGGGCGGGTCGTGGTTCATGGTCATCGTTGACAACCATGAACCACACTTGACATGAAGTCAAGTCAGGGCCATGGTGGACGTCGCGCCCTCGTGCACGAGCTGAGCAAGTGGTGGTGCGCTGCGCCCTCGCGGCGGGGAAGGATCCGGATGAATGACCACTCATGCGTGTGAGCCATCGACGTCCTGTTGCCCGGCCGCCTGGTCGCCCTAGTACTGCAACCAAGGTCAACGACACCCCGGTCACCACAGGTGGTCGCGAAGCCCGGGCCGATGAGCTGGTCGTCGACCTTCCCGCCGGGCGTGGCTCTAACTGCCGTTGCAGTACTAGGCCTCACTCATGTCGTTGGTGTTCCTGGCAACTGCAGCAACAGACCTTCGTGGACTTGATCGAGGCGGTGACGCCTGGGTTGGCGACGCCGACGAGCTCAATGCCGGCGGTGGCGCGTTGACCGCGAATTCACGGCGGAACGTGGCCGCGCGCCTGGCAATCGGCGACGGTGCGCTTGGATTGGCCGTGCATGAGATCGGAACGACGGTACGGCGGGGCTCGCACCGATCATCTTCCTCGTAAACAACGATGGACACACCTGTCAGCGGTCAATCGTCGGCTGATCATCGTGTACGGCGATGTTGCACGATGGAACTGGCTCGAGATCCCGATCCCGTTCGGCTTGCGAGGTGCGGTGATCCGCAACGTCCGCCTGGTGGGGAGCTCGACGACGTTCGAATCGAAGCCGAGTTGGCACTGGGACGACTCGCCTTCGCGCACGTGAAGCCGGTCACCACCACCTTCCCCGGCCCGTGACCACGCTGCAGTAGTCAGTCGACCATCAGGCCCGCTGATCCAGACAGTGGCCGAATTGACCGCCGGTTTGGTGCTTTGGTGCCATTAATCCTTCCTGTCGCGATCGCTGTTGGTGTTGCCGTGGCGTACGCGAGGACGTCTGGACGCTCGGTTGCGAGTGACGCCACGTGGCACCGCATTCATGTCACGACTTGACAGTCAGACTACCCATTCCGGATCGGTGCCCTCGACGGCTAAACTGTCCGGATGGATGGTGGCGAGATTGGCTCCCGGCGGCTGACGGCACGCGGGGCGGCTACCCGAGAGCGCATTACGCGCGCTGCGGCAGACCTGATCCATGCCCAAGGGGCTGCCGCCACGAGCATCGAACAAGTCGTTGAGGCGAGCGGTACCAGCAGATCGCAGGTTTACCACTACTTCGCGGACAAGGACGCACTGATCAGTGCAGTGATCAAGTCGCAGGGGGATCGAACGTTTGCCAACCCCCAGCTGGAGCAGTTGCAGTCCCTGCAGGGCTTGTGGGAATGGCGGGACCAGGTGGTTCGCAACGTTCGCGCCACGCGAGGTGCTTACGGCTGCGCTATCGGAGGCCTCGCCAGCGAGCTGAATGAGCATTCCGAACCGGCGCGGATTCTGCTGGCGGCGGCACTGCGGACCTGGGAGTCTTACCTCGCTGCCGGCTTGAGTCGGATGCGGGCGAGCGGAGATCTGCGTCCGGAGACCGACGTGGCCAAGCTGGCCGCCGGGATTATGGCCGCACTCCAGGGCGGGTACCTGCTCTCGCAGACGGCCCGCGATGCGGAGCCCATGGAACACGCCCTCGATATGGCCTTGGGCTACGTCCGCTGCTTCGCCAGCGTCAACGCGGGCGTGTAGAACCCACCTCGGATTTGACAGATCTCGAGCTGTACTCCATAGTCGGAACAGTCATTCCGAGTTGCGATTGGTTCCGGACTCACGGGGAGAGGGGTTCACTCGCGCCCTGAAGTGCCCGGCATCTCTCTGGTGACGCTTGCTTCATGTCTGTGATACGGCGACGGATCAGGAGTGTCATGACGCATCACCACGGTGCGCGCTGTCCGACGATCAAAGTTGGTCGTAGCCAATATGGACTACGCGTTCTGACTTTTCCACGGGAGGCAGTTTCGCTGCTGGACAACGTGCGGTCGGCCTGTGTCGTCGGCGCACCGACTGCGCTACCCGCGTGACCAGCTAAGTCCGCGCGGGGACCTACAGCTGCAGCGTGATGGCCAATCCGGCGTGGTTCTGCATGCAGTTAAGGGCGTGCTGGCCGGCTGATACTTGTGGAGAGCGAACCAAAGCCTCGTTGAAATGCTCGAAGTCTCCGTGGACGGACCGTCTGAGTCTGTCTGTGCCGGGCGGCAACCGCAGGACCCCAAGCCCGTACGTCGACGTTGCCGGCGCAGTGGAATGGGACGGGGCGGCACCCGCGACAGGGGTTATAGGCCTGATCGACCTTGTTCCTGGGATCGCCTCTTCGATGTGGCCATAGCGGTTCACGCAATTCCTCGCGGTCTACATCGGCGAGGCTGAGGGCACGCTTAGCTGAGGGATTCGAGGCCGGAGCCGGCGCAAGTACAGGTAGACCGAAGTATCTGAGTGTCCCTTAGAGATCGGTATGGACAGGCTGAGCTAACCGCGAAATTCAATTGCCGATGGCGTTCTAGCGGCAACCGACCTATGACTTCATTCCAATACAGAATCGACCAGAGAAGGGCTGAACCCTTGATCGCAGACCGAGGCAGTACGAACTTCAGCGAAGCCGGCGAGTTCTCCAAGCTGGAGAAAATCGCTGGAATTCTCAGTCGTTACGGTCTAGTCGTCGTCATCGGGTGGATCGGCGCCATGAAGTTTGCAGATTTCGAAGCGAAGCAGATTCATCCGCTGGTAGCGAGCAGTCCATTCTTGGGCTGGTTGTATAACATCTTCCCGGTGGACACGTTCTCGGCGATGTTAGGTGCCTTTGAACTGACCGCCGCGGTGCTAATTTCAATTAAACCATTGTTTCCGAGGTTGTCAGCGGGGGGAAGCGCGCTGGCAATTGTGCTGTTCCTGTCCACCATTAGCTTCCTGTTCACCACTCCAGGTGTTACCGAGTCCGCCGGCGGCGGGTTTCCGGCTCTATCGAACGATGGTGAGTTCCTCCTCAAGGACGTCGCACTGCTCGGTCTGTCGGCGTGGACTTTCGCTGACTCGGTGCGAGCGGCAAGGGTTCGTTCGTCGGCAGGCTCAACCTCAAGTTCGTCACGCACCGCGCCGTGACCTCCGTGCGAGCTCGCATGAGGGCCGATGCCGGCCAAGCTCTTGCATACGGTGTGGAGTACGCCGTTCTCGGCAGTCTCGGCATTAACGGCCCGCTCCGGTTGCGATCATCGTACGGTTGCCGACGTGCTCGGTGACAGGCGTTTCATCAGGCCGTGCCGTGTCTGTGCGGCCAGAGGCGGCCGAGCGTGGATGTCGGGCGGGGCGCGGGGTGCATCACTCAGACCGCATCGGCTAAATGGATACGAGGAGGTGTGGATGGCCAGGAGCGATGAGGCCTTCGTCGATTTTTTCCAGGCAACCTCCACGCGGCTGATGTATGCGGCTTATCTGCTGACAGGTGACCGGCACCAGGCGGAGTGCGCTGCACGAATGGCATTAATTCGCACGTACGCCGCGTGGCCGCGGGTACGTCACGAGAATGCTTATGCATACGTCTGCGCAATGCTAGTCAAGCAAGTGACCGTGAAGCCTTGCCGGCGACTGAAGCGCGTCGTCGCCAAGGATATACCCGGGCGCCTGGATGGCTCGGACGTTCACGTGGCCCAGGCCACGGCTGAGAGAGCGATTTTGGAGAAAGTATTGGCGCGGCTTACCTTTCGGGAACGGGCCATCGTTGTTCTCCGGTACTTTTTGGACGTGCCGGAGGCTGAAGTGGCGAGGACGCTCGGTGTATCGCTGAGTTTTGTTGCGAGCTCGAGCTCCCAGGTGCTCACGACGCTACGTGCTGCCACCGAGAATGGAGAGCCCGTATTACTGCCAGCGGACATCGTGCAGGATAGTCGATCCCGAGACGTGTTGGGTGAAGACGGCGGCCACGGCGCGGCAGCGACTCCATAACTGCTTCGTGGCAGGCGCGAAGAGACCTATATTGCCGTGTCTAGTGGGAGTCGATGAATTCTAATGAAATTGTGGACGGTTTGCCCGATATAAGGGATGCGGGGGGCGTGAGTTCTGGAGTGAGCCCTCTGGTGTGGAATTTTGTCAACTTTTTGATAGCTTACCGGCGACGCCATTGATGCTTGAAGGTGGCTGGATTTTATCGCTGAGCGTTACCCCATTGCGCGAGCGGCTTCAATGCAAGGACGAAATCCTTGCCTCGCTGGGTGAGTCTGCACGGAATCTGGACGGGTGTGGTTGGTAACACCGTCCGAAGCACCAATCCGTCCCGCTCCAGTTTTTTGAGTCGTTGAGGGAGCAGCGGAGCGGAGAGGGCCGTCGACGAGCCTGAGGATGTCGGTGAAGTGGTCGGCGCCGTGAATCAAGGCGACGAGAATCGCTCCGCTCCACCGGCGGCTGATGACGTCGATGGCCTTCTGGAAGCCTACGGCGCTGGCGCCAGACTGGCGTCGCCGCTCCTGGTCGGAGAGGAAGACAGCAGCGGCCACAGAACCGTTTGCCCCGCCGCCTGCGCTAGTCGCGCATCTCTACGTCGAACGCAGGACTTTCGGGTCCTGGCCGGTGTTCGCCGTGTCGCCGCCTGACGGCGATTCGCACGGCGCGGTCTTCTACACGAACGGAGGCGGACACGTCACCGGGCTGTCTGTGCTGGCTCGATCTGATGGAGGTTGCTTATCACCCATTAGATAGTGACGCACTGGTGATGTCGAACGTGACGACGAGTGTCGCGACGTGCCAGTACCGTGACTCGGCCGGCGAACCGCCTAGGGTGCGGCGGGCGATCGGCTCGTAAACCAGCTGGTACCGGGCGAGTTCGATCGCAAGCGACTAGACCCAGCCGGCGGGGTGACCGAATGTCTTGCCGATGGCGATACGGCCAGTGTCAACTCCGGGGTGACCGTGATCGCCATCATCGGCGTGGTCGTCGGCCTAGTCTCACTGTTCGGCCTCCTCCACCTCGCGCTCCGGCTCGGCGGTCTCGCCGGGGTGGCGTCAGGTGACCCGGGCGGGGACTTTTCAACCTCCCGGGTCGCTGCTCGGTACGCGGCGCCTGCTGCTTACCGGAGCTCCGGCGAGGGTTTTGCAGCTCGTGCAGCGGCTGTTGAACAAATGCAGCGCGGCCGCCCCGGCGCCGAATACGGCGGACCCGCTCGTGTCCGGCGACTTCGGGAAAAGTGACGTTCGACGCGATCGGGGCGAGGCTCTCGGTCGCCTGGTCGCCTGGTCGCCTGGTCGGAGGTCGGCTCGGCCTACTGCGAGCGATCGGTGCCGCGAATGGCGCTGCAGCGAGGTGCGGCTCGGCGCAACCGGAGTCTTCTGCGGTTTGGCTTCAGCGCGTGGGATGAGCCGCGTTTGCACATTGAATGAGGTCGCACGGGAGGTGGTTCGCCAGCGCAGGTGGGAGTATCTATCGGCACAGCAGGCAGTCGGCCATTACGTTCAGAACGACGACCAGCCTGCCGAGATCGTGGGCCTTTGCTACATCGTCAACGGTAGTATTCGGGCGAGCGACAAATCGATCATGCCCACCCGAACTCGCCAGCAAGCTTCTGCACCACTGAGGTGACGTGATCGCGTGCCGTCGTCCAGCCCGCCGAGCTTGGCTGCGAAGTCAGCACGATCACGATATATCTCCGATGGTCAACCAGCCCTGTGGTATGCAAGTTGAGGCCCGGATCGCAGCAGGACCACCCCCGTTTCACGCCCCAGTCCGTGGTGGCGACGACACAGGGGATTCCGAAGTACTGATCAACCAACCCGTCGGCGTCGTGCTTGGTTGCTCCATCCAGTGCGGTAATCGCACAACCGCACCAGGTCGGTCGCGTCGATGCGGGTGCAACTCCACTTGCGGGGATGCGGGACCGGGGGTGGCGTCGCCGAGGTCATACCGATCTTGGCCGCCCAGCGCGGGTCACGATCGACGGTCCGCCGAACCGCACCCACAGCTGGCTGGCAGTTGCGTCGTCGCTGCGGGAAAGCATCTCCTTCACGACGTCCTCGGACGCACCTTCGTCCAGCGCTTGGAAGGCGATGAGCAGTTTCACCACAGACGCCGATGTGTAGATCGCGTCCGGTCGGTACGACACGAGATCCGTGCCCGCCGGCCGGTCGTGCACGAGGACGCTCAGCCGACCTGGCACGAGCTTCGCCAGCGAGGTCCCGGTCGGAGTCGCGGTGACCGACGGGCTCGATGAAGCAGAGGTAGTGGGTTTCGACGAACGCGAGATGGACGAGATGTTCGACGAAGCTGGGGAGGCCGAGGTGTGAGACGTCGGCGGCGTCGGCAGGATCGCTGCTGCGAAGACGGGACCGGGTGAGCGGATCGTGTCGGCGACGAAGAACGCCGCGACCAGCGAGCCAAGTGCCACGACTGCCAGAACTACAGTGCGTCGCCTGTCCATGCTGCTTGTTGTCGGCACCGCGCTTCGATGTCTCACTGATCGGCGGTTTTATGACCTGGATCTCATCTCGTCGCCGTTGGGGGACGCCGGACGGGTTCACGACAATCAGCTACGTGAACAAGACCGCCGAACAGAGGGACCGGCCGGACCTCGTCACGCGAGACCCGAGGGAGGTCTTCGCAGAGCTGTTCGACGAGTACGCGTACCCGCTGCGCGGCTATCTCGCGGGCCGGGTGGGCCACGTTGTCGCCGACGATCTCGTCGGGGAGACGTTTCTGGTGGCACTTCGCCGTCGGATGAGCTACGACCCGGCGCAGGCGTCGGTCCGCAGCTGGCTCTATGGCATCGCCACCAACTTGTTGCGCAACCACGTGCGGCAGGAAGAACGGTACTTCCGGCTCAGCGCCAGGTTGGGTGCAGGCGAGCGGTCCGTCGAGAACCACGACTCGCTCGTCGCCGGACGGGTCGATGCGGCCGCTCGCCTGCGCACCCTCGCGGGCGCGTTGGCCGACCTCAGCGAGCAGGATCGGGACGTGTTGCTGCTCACGTCGTGGGCCGGGCTCGAACCCGCCGAGGTCGCAGAGGCACTCGGTATGCCGGCCAGCACTATCCGTTCTCGGCTGCACCGCCTCCGTCAGCGCCTTCAGGCTCTGCTGACCGTCCAGAACGAGGAGAACCCCGGTGAATGAGCTCGACGAGACGCTCGCCCAGCTGCACCGCGACGCCCGGAGTGCGCCGGGCTCGCTGGACAACGCCCGACGGAATCTGATGGCCGCGGTCGACGCAGAATCCGCACGGCCCGGGAACGGCGAGGTGGTCGCGCTGCGTCCACGACGTCGGCGCGTGCTGCCGATCGCCGCCGCTGCCGCTGCCGTGCTCGCCCTCGCCGCTGTCGGCATCCAGCTCGGTGCGCCCAGCGGTACGCCAGGTTCGACGAGTGGCGATCCCGGGCAGCCGGCCGTCGTGTTGCTCTCGGCTTCCCAGGTGCTCACCAAGGCCGCGGACCTCAGTGTCGGTGCGGTCGATCAGCCCGTCGGGCCGGGGCAGTACCGATACATTGTCCAGCACGGTTGGGTGCAACGCAGTGTCGAGAAACCGCCTGTCGGTGGCAAACCGGTGGGCTACAGCTATCTCTGGGAGACTCGGACGCAACGGTGGATCCCGGCGGACTACCGCGACACCTGGCAGGAAAACCGCACGGTCCTCGACAAGTCGAAGTTCCTCGCAGGTTCGGCGCCGCAGTCCCAGGACCCCGTTCCCGATCTCGGCCCCTACGACCAAGGCCAGTGGCGCGGCGCATGCGGAGACTTCTTCCCGAAGGTCAAGCCGGTGAAGGTCTGCGGCGACGCGAACGACTGGGACAGCCCCACGTTCTACGCGAAGCTGCCGAGGGACCCGGGCCAGCTGTATGCCTTCCTGACCGACCTGACAAAAGTCCGCGGTTCGGCGCCGGACGTGATGTTCCACTATGGCGTCGAGATCCTCCGCGCCGGCCTGATGCCGGCCGACCTGCGCGCACAGTGGTACCGCGCGCTCGCGAAGATCCCCGGCATCCAGGTCGTCGATCGCACCACTGACCTTGACGGCCGCTCCGGGACCGCGATCGGCCTAGGAGACGAACACGAGCAAGACCAGCTGGTCATCGACCAAGCGACGGGCGCGATGATCGGCACCCGCGTGGTGGCTGGCACGCAGCCAGACTTCCCGTGGATCAAGCCGGGCACCGAACTCGAGACCACGGCGATCAGCACCGCTGTCGTCAACGGGCTCGGTAAGACACCGGCATAAACCAGGCGCGCGTCGGTCCGGCCTGGCAGGCGTAGCCGGCCGTACGGTCGGGCCATGGGAGCCTCCTGAGGCCATTGGATTGGGTTGGCCGTCGATGTCGCGGCGCCACGCGGCCAGCAGCCGCGACAATCTTTCGTCGATTGAGCCCTCGGCGCGCACACCACCAGTTCAGGCGGCCTCCGCACGCGTGGATCACGAACCGCGCCGCCGCCGTGCAGCTTCATCCGATCAGCGCCCCGCATGCCGGCCCAGGTCCGTGTTCACGCGGTGTTCGGCCGGCAGGGCATCGCCTGCGGTGTCTGGCGACGTGCGACCAGGTTGTCGCCGGACCAGAAGGCCCCCTCGGCGGCGTAGCGCTCATCCGCGTGCTGCCGCCCGGCATGTACAGCGGGCGCGCCGGCGCGTTGATCGAGCGGGCGGTCACCGTCTACGGGCGGTCGTGGACGATCCTGCTGTCCGGCGCGCTGGAGCCGTTGTTCTACCTGCTCGCGTTCCAGGTCGGGTTCGGCAAACTGGTCCAGACCGTGCCGGGGCCCGACGGGCGGCCGATGAGCTACGTCGCGTTCGTGGCGCCCGCGCTGCTGGCGTCGTCGGCGATGAACGGGGCCGTGTTCGAGAGCACGTACAACCTGTTCTTCAAGCTGCGCTACGCGAAGACGTACGACGCCATGCTCGCCACGCCCATCGGCCCGCTCGACGTCGCGCTGGGGGAGATCGGCTGGGCCATGCTGCGCGGCGGGCTGTACTCGGTGGCGTTCATGGCCGTCACGGGCGCGATGGGACTGCTCACGTCGTGGTGGGCGCTGCTGCTCCTGCCGGTGGCGCTGCTGGTGTCGTTCGCGTTCTCGGCCATCAGCATCACGCTCGTGAGCTACCTGAAGTCGACGTCGCAGTTCGACTACATCCAGCTCGTGCTGATGCCCATGTTCCTGTTCTCCACCACGTTCTTCCCGATCACGGTCTACCCCGAGGCACTGCAGTGGCTGGTCCGGTGTTTCCCGCTGTACCACGGCATCGAGCTCATGCGCGGCCTCGCCACGGGCTTCTTCTCGTGGAGCATGGCGGGCAACCTCGCCTACCTGCTGGTGCTCGCGGCGATCGGGGTCTGGGGGTCGACGCGGCGGATCGCGAAGCTCCTGCTGACCTGATCGGGGTGTCCAAAGTGCGACCTGTCGTATTTCGGCCACGGCGAAGATCGTGACGGCGCGCCCGGACTGCCCCAGGCTGACCGGATGCACGGAAGACCCCTGAAGCTGGCCGCGCTCACCGCCGGCCTGTCCCTCGCCCTGGCCGTCCCCGCCTTGGCCGAGCCCGCCCACGCGCAGCCGTGGCAGCTCGTCGGCCCGAACAGTGCCGGCGGCCACCTCGCGTTCACGCCCGACGCTCCGGCGCGGCTGTACGTGCTGCCCGACAGCGGCCGCGCCGTCTACCGCACCGACGACCACGGAGACACCTGGACCACGCCAGGTCCGTTGGGCGCCAACGGCACCGCGATCGCGGCCGACCCGCGCGAAGGGTCCGTCGTCTACGTCGCCGCCACCGACCCGGCCACGGGCACCGGCGAGGTGCTGCGCAGCGATGACGCGGCGCGCACGTTCCGCTCCGTCGCCACGAGTCCGGGCCTGCTCGCGTCCGTGGTGGTCTCGCCTTCGGGCGAGGACGTGTTCGCGGCGGGCGACGACGGTTTGCTCACCAGCACCGACCACGGCCGCCACTGGGCGAAGCTCCCGGGCGCGCCGGCGGGCGTCACCGACCTCGCCCTCGACGGCGACCACCTGTTCCTGTCCACCAGCAGCGAAATCCACGTCGTAGACGACGCGCTGAGTCACCCGCGCGCGCCGCGCAAGCTCTCGGTGCCCGGCTCGTCGTACTTCTCGAACCTGGCCGCGGCGGACGGCATCGTCGTCGGCTCGGGTGTGCTCGGCAGCGGCGTGCTCTCCACCGACGGCGGCCGGACCTTCCGCACGCTGACCGGTCCGTGGGGCGCCGACGACGCGGCGGCGTTCACCGGGCTGACCCCCGCCGGGGAGCTCGAGGTCCAGACCATCGCCTCGTCGCAGCCCGACGGCAGCGCCGGCGCCCGCGATGTCTGGGTCAGCCGCGACCGCGGCCGCACGTGGACCGACCACCCGGCCGCGACCGGCGCGATCGACCTCTACTCCGAGATCGGCAGCTTCCCCGACCGCCCGCAAGAGCAGGTCGTGGCAGCGGCCGCGGGGATCTTCAGCACGCGGGACTCGGTGACGTTCCGGCGCATCGGCGTACCCGACACCGAGGTCAACGCGCTCGCGAGCGTCGGCCCGGCGCTCGTCGCGGCCACGCGCAGTGGCACCTACCGCTCGACGGCGCCGTTCGCGGCGCACCTCCCGCGCGGCTACCAGGACTGGGGCTGGACCGGCCAGGCCCCGGACACCCTGGGCAACTCCGTCGGCGCGCTCGCGACGGTGTCGGCCAAGGCCGTGCTGCGCGTGCGCCAGGGCTACTGCGAGGTCGACTGCTTCACCGTCGAACACTCCGGCGACGGCGGCACCACCTGGCAGCAGTTCGCGACCGTGCCGGGCAACTCGCGCGCGCTCGCCGTCGACCCGCGCGACCCGAGCACGGTCTACGCGGGCAGCTACCTCACGCCCGCCGTCTACACGAGCCACGACGGCGGCCGCACGCTGACGCAGCACGCGCTCGCCGGCCTCGACGGCGTGCAGTCGATCGCCGTCGACCCGCGCTCCCGTGGTGCCGTGTGGATCGGCGACGTCACCGGCCTCTACCGCAGCACCGACAGCGGCGCCACCGCGCAGAAGCTCTTCGACGGCGAGGTCGCCCACGTGACCGTCGACCCGCGCGACGCCCGCCACGTCGTGGTCACCGGCGTCGGCTTCGTCAAGGTCAGCACCGACGGCGGCGCCAGCTTCCGCCCCGCTGCGGGCCTCGGCACGGCCGGCTACTCCGATGCCGCCTTCACCCGCGACGGCACCCTCTACGTGTCCTCCGCCGACAAGTACGAACCCGGCGCCGGCGTCCTCATCAGCCACGACGGCGGCCGCCACTTCGCCAAGCTGCCCACCCAACCGGCCGACCGCGACGTCCGCACCCTCCTGCCCTCCGCCGACGGCCACTGGCTGTTGGCCGGCACGGGCGCGGGCGTCTACCGCCTGCCCCTGCACTGATCCGCGGGGCCGGGTGTCCGCCGTGGACACCCGGCCCCGGTCCTCAGTGGACAGTCAGCCGTCCAGCCACCCGAGTTTCGCGACCTGCCACGCCAGCTGCATCCGGCTCTGCGCGTCCGCCCGCTGCATCAGGTCCTGCAACCGCCGCTGAACCGTCCGGTGGCTCACCCCGAGGTGCTTCGCTATCGACTTGTCGCTCACGCCACCGACGAGGAGCGACAGCAGCCGACGCTCGTCGGGCGACAATTGCGAGTCGGCGGGGACACCGTCGACGCGCAGGGGAGACGCGCGTTCCCAGTAGCTCTCGAACAGCGCCACCAGCGCGGTCACCAGGCTGCTGCCCAGCACGAGCGCGGCGGTCGGCTCGCCCGTGGCCTCGTCGTCGGCGAGCGGGCACAGCGCGAGCGCTCGGTCGGCCACGGCGAGGCGCACGGGCAGCTTCGCGATCGTGCGCGCCCGTTCGCCCAGGCGGATGCCCTCGGCGAGGCCCGCGATCGCGCCCGGTTCTTCGAGCAGCGCGGTCTCGTACAGCACCCGGAAGCGCACGCCGCGGGCCAGGGCGCGGAACTCCTCGTCGTTGTCGGCGGCCGGCATGGCGATCGGTGCCTCGCGGCAGAACCACAGCACCTCCTCGCGCGCGTCGCGCTGGAGGCTCAGCGCCTGCTGCCGGATCGCCTCCGCGCCGGTGACGACCTCGACCAGCCGTGACGAATCGCGCCGCCGCGCGCTGTCGCGGTACTGCTCGGCCAGCTCCGTGACGGCGGCGCGGGCGCGTTCGAGCTCCGACTGGCCGTGGCGCAGCAACGGCCCGAGCGAGACGTCGGGCGGCGCCGGCACGTAGTGCTCGCCGGTGCGGCTCACGAGCCGTTTGGCCACGAGTGAGCCGAGTACCCGCTCGGCCTCGGCCACGGCGAGCCCCAGCCGCGTGGCCACCTCGGCGGCCGCGGCGCGGTAGCCGCCCACGAGCACGCGGAACACCCGCTCCTCGTCGGCGGTCAGGCCGAGCGCTTCGAGCACCGCACCTCCTCGCGCACGTCAGCGGAACCGCGTCCGGACATCCAACCCGGGGCACCGACGGCCTATCGCGCGGGGTTCGGCGGGCCCGTCTCCGGCGGGGTCACGGCGGCGAGCGCGTCGACGAGGCCGTGGCCGTAGAAGCCGTTGTAGCTGTCGTAGCCGGCGCAGTAGGCGTCCTGGGTGCCGTCGCCGGTGAGGTCGTAGTCGTCGGGGCACGGCATGGGCGTGGCCGCCGTCTCCAGGGCGCGGCGCAGGTCCGCGGCCGACATGCCGGGGTGCGCCGACTTCAGCAACGCCAGCACGCCCGCGACGTGGGGCGCGGCCATCGAGGTGCCGCACAGCGGCGCGTAGCCCCCGGGCACGGTCGACACCACGCAGCGCCCGGCCTCGCCGCCGGGCGCGGTGACATCCACCACACCGAGGCCGTACGAGCTGTAACCGGCCTTCACACGGTCCGCCCCCACGGCCGACACCGCCACCACATCACGCAGGCCCGCCGGCAGCGCTTCGCATTTCGCGGCCCCGGCCGTCGGCACGCCCGAGTGGGCCGACGGCGTCAGGTCCACGGCCTCATTGGTCGCCGCCGCGACGTTCAGCGTCCCGGCCGACGTGGCGTACTCCACCGCGCGCGCCAGCACCTCGTGGACGACGCCGCGGTCGTTGCCGCGCACGCACGACAGGGACCACGGGTTTACGAACCAGCTGCTGTTGGTCACGGGCAGGTGGTGCGCCGCCGACCACATCAGCCCGCACACCGCGGCCTCGGGATCGGCGTAGCCCCGGTCGTCGATCACCTTCACCGAGGCGATCCGCACGCCGGGAGCGACGCCCGTCACGCCCTTGCCGTCGTCGGCCGCGGCGATGATGCCGGCCACGTGCGTGCCGTGCACCGAAGTCGTGGGTTGCCAGGCCGCCGGCCGCGGATCGGGGACGCCGGTGAGGCAGCCCGCGGAGTCGGCCGGGTCCATCGCGGCGGCGAGATCGGGGTGGCTCGGGTCGACGCCGGAGTCGAGCACGCCGACCACCACGTCGCGGCTGCCTTCGCTCACCTGGTGCGCGAAGGTCGCGCCGATCATCTTCATGTCCCACTGCTCACCCGACAGGTCGGCCGTGGACACCTGCGCCGGGTCGCTCAGGTGCAGCTCGGCCCGCGCGGGCTGCGGCGGCACAGCGTCGCCGCTCGCGCGCTGCGCCGCCAGCCGGGTGCCTTGCGCGCTGAACGCCCGGTCGAGCCCGGTATTCGACCCGAAGTCCGGATCATCCGAAGTGACGATGCCGACGGCGATCTGCGGGTAGTACCCGGACGGGTGACCGCAGGCAGCTTCCACCTGCTCGCTTGCGGAGTCCTCGGAGGTGCCCCGGTCGAAGGCGACGACGTAGCGCAAGGTTCGCCCGGACGGGTGGCAGCTCGGCTCGTCCGCGCTCGCCGGGCCGGCGGCGAGGCACCCGGAGAGCACCGCGACGAGGCACACGGCCGCGCGCAGCGGCCGCGCCAGCAGGGACACCGGACCTCCTACCGGATGCAGGAAACGCCGGGCACCCGCGCGCACGCGTGCCCGAGCCGCACGGTAACCAGGCTGGGGCGGCGGGACAAGCGGAACGGCCAAGTTCGCACCGCCACGGGCCACGCAAGGCACCGACTACACCGGGTGCACCCCCGGGTGTGGGATACTCACGTCGACCGCCTCGACGACGGGCATCCTGCCTGCGTCGTGAGTGGTCCGGAGGAGTGCCGGACCGGCACCACTCGCGTCGCCCCCGGGAGGCCGGGCAGCTCGACGTGGTGGGGCTGGCCCGCGAGGGGTCGGAGCCAGGCCGGCGCGCCGCCGAGGAGACCTGACCGTGCCCGGTTCGCCGAACCCCGGTGGACCGCACGGTTTGCCACGCAAGGATTCCCGCCGCTGGTCACCACCACGGCGGGCACGGAACAGAAAGGGCCCCTGCGCGGCCGCGTCATGACCGGTGAGAACCGGCAGACGCGCCCGGGGGCGGAGGAGACACATGTCGAACGCGGACACACCCGCCGATCAGACCGGCGGGAATACCGCCGCACCCGTGACCAGTCAGCTGGGAGAGCTGCCGCCGCGCATTCGCGTGCACGCGCTCGCCAAGCTGCTGGGCTCCAGCAGCCGCGACCTGCTCGCCAAGCTGGCCGAGCTGGGCGAGAGCCCCCGCAGTGCGCAGTCGAGCGTGACGCGCGAGGTCGCGGTCAAGGTGGCCGAGGCGCTCGCCCCGGCCGAAGCGGCCGAGAGCACGCCCGAGGTCACCGCGGCGGCCGAGAGCACTGCGACCCCCGAGGTCCCCGAGGTCACTGAGCAGCCGGCTCAGCCCGAACCCGTCCAGGCCGAAAGCACCGAAAGCGCCCAAAGCGTCGAGACCACCGAGCAGCCAGCCGAAGAGCAGGCAGCCCCCGAGCAGCGCGAGCCGCGCCGCCGCGTCCGCCGGGCCGCCGTGCCCGCGGTCGTCGTGAGCCACCCGCCCGCCGAGGTCGAGGCCGAGGAGCCGGAGCGGGCGCAGGCCAAGCGCCCGGTGCACGTGCCGGTGTTCGCCGCGCCGTCGCCGGTCTTCCTGCCGCCGGAGCCCGAGCCCGCCGGTGAGCGGCCCGCGCGCAGCCGGCACGCGCCGGTGTTCGGCGTCGGCCCGAAGCCGGTCGCCGAGGAAGCGCCGGCCGAGGACGAGCAGGCCGAGGACACCACGGGCGAGGACACCGACGACCGCTCCGACGACGACGAAGACGGTGCGGCCGGTCGTCGCCGGCGTCGTCGCGGCCGCCGTGGCCGCGGCCGGGGCAAGGGCGGCGACGAAGGCGGCACCGAAGACGACGAGCCCGCCGACGAGCCGGACCGCAAGCGCGGCTCGGCGAAGCAGGACGACAAGCAAGCCGAGAAACAGGCCGACAAGCCCGAGAAGCAGGCCGACAAGGCCGACTCCGAGCAGGGCGAGCAGACCGAGTCCGAGGACTCGTCCGGCGAAGCCGATGCCGACGGCGACTCCGACGGCGAGGGCGGCAGCCGCCGCCGGCGCCGTCGCCGCCGCCGCAAGGGCGGGGACGACGACGGGTCCGACGCGACCACTGACGACCCGCCCAACACCGTCACCCACGTGCGCCAGGCGAAGGCCGAGCAGCCCGAGCGCCCGGCGCGCGACGAGGTGCGCAGCGTGCGCGGCTCCACGCGCCTGGAGGCCAAGCGCCAGCGCCGCCGCGACGGTCGCGAGGCCGGCCGCCGCCGCGCCCCGATCCTGTCGGAGGCCGAGTTCCTCGCCCGCCGCGAGTCGGTGGAGCGCACGATGGTCGTCGCCGAGAAGGGCGACTCCACGCAGATCGCGGTGCTCGAGGACGGCGTGCTCGTGGAGCACTTCGTCACCTCGGCCGGCACCGGGTCGATCGTGGGCAACGTCTACCTCGGCCGCGTGCAGAACGTGCTGCCG
Source organism: Amycolatopsis sp. NPDC005232 (assembly GCF_040607795.1). Taxonomy (NCBI): domain Bacteria; kingdom Bacillati; phylum Actinomycetota; class Actinomycetes; order Pseudonocardiales; family Pseudonocardiaceae; genus Amycolatopsis; species Amycolatopsis sp. NPDC005232. The sequence continues at coordinate 121,475 of NZ_JBEXHL010000014.1, forward strand.
AGCATGGAGGCCGCGTTCATCGACATCGGCCGCGGCCGCAACGCCGTGCTCTACGCCGGCGAGGTCGACTGGGACGCCGCCGGCCTGGAGGGCAAGGCCCGCAAGATCGAGCAGGCTCTGTCCACCGGCGACAGCGTGCTCGTGCAGGTCACGAAGGACCCGGTCGGGCACAAGGGCGCCCGGCTGACCACGCAGATTTCGCTGCCTGGCCGCTTCCTGGTCTACGTGCCGGCCGGCGGGGCCACGGGCATCTCGCGCAAGCTGCCGGAGAACGAGCGGCGCCGGCTCAAGGACATCCTCAAGCGGATCGTCCCGGAGGACGCGGGCGTGATCATCCGCACCGCGTCGGAAGGCATCGTCGAGGAGGAGCTCGACCGCGACGTCCGGCGCCTCAAGGTGCAGTGGGACGTCATCAAGGAGAAGGCCGACGCCGGTTCCGCCAAAAAGGGCGGCACGCCGACCATGCTCTACGAAGAGCCCGACCTGCTGGTGAAGGTCGTGCGCGACCTGTTCACCGAGGACTTCGCCAAGCTCGAGGTGCAGGGCGGCAAGTCGTTCGACACGATCCACTCGTACGTGGAGCACGTGGCCCCGGACCTGGCCGATCGCCTCAAGCGCTACACCGGCACCGGCGACGTGTTCGCCGACCACCGGATCGACGAGCAGATCACGAAGGCGCTGGACCGCAAGGTCTGGCTGCCCTCGGGTGGTTACCTCGTCATCGACCGCACCGAGGCGATGACGGTGATCGACGTCAACACCGGCAAGTTCACCGGCTCGGGCGGCAACCTCGAAGAGACGGTGACGCGCAACAACCTGGAGTCGGCGGAGGAGATCGTCCGCCAGCTGCGGCTGCGCGACATCGGCGGCATCATCGTGATCGACTTCATCGACATGGTGCTCGAGTCCAACCGCGAGCTGGTGCTGCGCCGCCTCACCGAATGCCTCGGCCGCGACCGCACGCGCCACCAGGTCGCCGAGGTCACGTCGCTGGGTCTGGTGCAGATGACCCGCAAGAAGATCGGCACGGGCCTGCTCGAGGCGTTCTCCACGCCGTGTGAGCACTGCAAGGGCCGCGGGGTCATCGTGTCCACCGAGCCGCAGCGCACCGGTGGTGGCGGCAACGGCGGCGGCACCAACGGCCACAACCACGGCGGCGGCGGTGGGGACACCAAGAGCTCCCGTCGCTCGCGCGGCCGAGGCAAGGGCGACGAGCAGCAGGCCGAGCCCACCAAGGTCGTGGAGCCGGCCCCGGCGCCCACGCCCGAGCAGCGCGAGTCCGTGGTGTCGGCCGTGCAGGCGATGGTGAACGCGTCGAAGGCGGCGTCCCACAAGGGCGAGCACGAGGGCGAGCCGGAGCCGCACGTCGAGGACGAGCCGAAGCCACTGGCGGAGGCCGTGAAGACGGTGGAGACGGCGCAGGAGACGGCGGCTCCGGCCGCCGAGACCCCGGCGCCGGCCGTCGAGGAAGCGGCTCAGCCGGTTGAGATGGTTGAGAAGACCGAGGTTGCCGAGACCGCCGAGACCGCCGAGACCGCCGAGACCGCTGAGGCGGCCGCGTCGACTTCGGAGGCCGAATCCGAGGTCGACGTGCCGGCTCCGGCCACGCGACCCACCCGGCGCCGGTCGCGCCGGGCGGCGTCGCGCCCGGCGGGTCCGCCGGTGCACGCCTCGGAACAGAGCTGAAAGACCACGTAGGGGACCCCGGTGTCCATCCACCGGGGAACCTCACGTAACCTGTAGTACGGCCTACCACCAGAGCAGGCCGCTGCGCGAGCACCTGGACCGCCTTCGGGCGGGCCGTCCGCGCCAGCCCCCCACCCGATTGCCTAGTAGTTACAGGGCCGAGTTAATGCAGGAGACTTCCGTGTCGGCGTACGCGATCGTCAAGACCGGCGGCAAGCAGTACAAGGTGGCCGTCGGCGACGTCGTCGAGGTCGAGAAGCTCGAGGGCGAGCCGGGCACCGAGCACACCTTCCCCGCTGTGCTGTTCGTGGACGGTGGCGAGGTCACCACGGACGCCGACGCGTTGGCGAAGGTCTCGGTTACCGGCAAGGTCGTGGAGCAGACCAAGGGTCCGAAGATCCGGATCCACAAGTTCAAGAACAAGACCGGCTACCACAAGCGCCAGGGTCACCGGCAGAAGCTGACCCGCGTTGAGGTCACCGGTATCTCCAAGTAGTTCTTCGGATCTTCGCAGACTTTCAGACTGAGACTTTGTAAGAAGGGGCTTCGCTATGGCTCACAAGAAGGGTGCGTCCAGCTCCCGCAACGGTCGTGACTCCAACGCCCAGCGACTGGGTGTGAAGCGCTACGGCGGCCAGGAGGTGAACGCCGGCGAGATCCTGATCCGCCAGCGTGGCACCAAGTTCCACCCCGGCGTGAACGTCGGCCGTGGCGGCGACGACACGCTGTTCGCGCTCGCCGCCGGTGCGGTCGAGTTCGGCACCAAGCGTGGCCGCAAGACGGTCAACATCGTGCCTTCGGTCGCCGCGGAAGCCTGATCTTCGGGTTTTCTGCAACACGACTTTCCGACGAGGGGTGGAGCCGGAATATCCGGCGCCACCCCTCGTTTGTGTTGTCCGACAGTTTTTTCTTCGCGAGTGAAGTGAGGCAGTGCCATGGCGTCCCGGTTCGTGGACCGTGCGGTGATCCACCTGACCGCCGGTGACGGGGGCAACGGCTGTGCCTCCGTGCACCGCGAAAAGTTCAAGCCCCTGGGGGGTCCGGACGGCGGCAACGGCGGCAACGGCGGCGACGTCACGCTCGTCGTCGACCCCAACGTCCACACCCTGCTCGACTTCCACTTCCGCCCCCATGCCCGCGCCGGCAACGGCAAGATGGGCCAGGGAAACAACCGCAACGGCGCCGCCGGCGAACTTCTGGAGATGCGCGTGCCGTCCGGCACCGTCGTCTTCACGGAGGACGGCGAGCTCGTGGCCGACCTCGTGTCGCCCGGCACCACGTTCATCGCGGCCCAGGGCGGCCGCGGCGGGCTCGGCAACGCGTCGCTCGCGTCGAAGGCTCGCAAGGCCCCCGGGTTCGCGCTGCTGGGCGAGCCCGGCGAGTCGCGCAACCTGGTGCTGGAGCTGCGTTCGGTCGCCGACGTCGGCCTGCTCGGCTTCCCGAGCGCGGGCAAGTCGTCGCTGATCTCCGTGCTCTCGGCCGCGAAGCCGAAGATCGCCGATTACCCGTTCACCACGCTCGTGCCGAACCTCGGCGTGATCACCGCCGGCTCCACCGTGTTCACGATGGCCGACGTGCCGGGCCTGATCCCGGGCGCGTCGGAGGGCAAGGGCCTGGGTCTGGACTTCCTGCGCCACATCGAGCGCTGCGCCGTGCTGGTGCACGTGGTCGACTGCGCGACGCTGGAGCCGGGCCGGGACCCGGTGTCCGATGTGGACGCTCTCGAAGAGGAGCTCGCCAAGTACACCCCGGGCCTGGGCGGCAAGCTCGACGAGCGCCCGCGCGTGGTGGTGCTCAACAAGATCGACGTGCCGGAAGCCGCCGAGCTGGCGGAGTTCGTGCGGCCCGAGTTCGAGGCCCGCGGCCTGCAGGTGTTCGAGATCTCGACGGCCTCGCGCAAGGGCCTGCGGGAGCTCACCTTCGCGCTGGCGAAGGTCGTGGAGGAGTACCGCGAGGCGCAGCCGGTGCTGGAGCAGCAGCGCATCGTGCTGCACCCGCTGGCCATCGACGACAGCGGCTTCACCGTCTCGGCCGACCCGGAGGAAGACGGCGCGTTCATCGTCCGCGGTGCCCGGCCCGAGCGCTGGATCCGGCAGACGAACTTCGCCAACGACGAGGCCGTCGGCTACCTCGCCGACCGTCTCAACCGTCTCGGCGTCGAGGACGCGCTCGCGAAGAAGGGTGCGAAGCCGGGCAGCCCGGTCACGATCGGCGACGTGCAGTTCGAGTGGGAGCCGTCGTCGCCCAGCGTCGCGGTGCACCTGTCCGGACGCGGCACTGACGTGCGGCTGGAGAAGAGCGACCGCATCGGCGCGGCGGAGCGCAAGGAAGCCCGCCGGGTCCGTCGTGACGGGACCGGGGAGGACGAGTCGTTCTCCGACGAGGACTCCGACTCGGCCTCCGCCGGCCATGCGGATGATTTCGACGACGATCTGGAGGAACTGGACCGGTGAGCGGCACGCGCGTCGAGATCGCCGAAGCCCGTAGGCTCGTCGTCAAGGTCGGTTCGTCCGGGCTGACGACCGCCGGCAGCGGCCTGGACGTCAAGCGGCTCGACGCGCTGGTCGACGCCATCGCGGCACGCGTGGCCCGCGACTGCCAGATCGTGCTCGTGTCCTCGGGTGCCATCGGCGCCGGCCTCGCGCCGCTGTCGCTGGGCAAGCGCCCGCGTGACCTGGCCACGAAGCAGGCGGCGGCGAGCGTCGGGCAGCTCGCGCTGGCCCACGCGTACGCGGAATCGTTCGGCCGGTACTCGCTCACCGTCGGCCAGGTCCTGCTGACGTCCGACGACGTGGTGCGCCGCGCGCACTACCGCAACGCGCAGCGCACGTTCTCGCGGCTGCTCGCCCTCGGCGCTGTGCCCGTGGTCAACGAGAACGACACCGTGGCCACGCAGGAAATCCGCTTCGGCGACAACGACCGCCTCGCCGCCCTCGTCGCTCACCTCATCGGCGCCGACGCGCTGATCCTGCTGTCCGATGTGGATGGTCTCTACGACGGCGACCCCCGCGACGGCGCCACGCGCAAGATCGCCGAGGTGCTGAGCGAGTCCGATGTGGAGGGCATCTCCGTCGGCATGTCCTCCTCGGGCCTCGGCACGGGCGGCATGGTCTCGAAGCTCGCCGCCGCCCGCACCGCCGCGGGCGCCGGCATCCCCGTGCTGCTCGCCGCCGCCGTCGACGCCGCGGGCGCCCTCGGCGCGGCCGACGTCGGCACGGTCTTCGCGCCCGCCGACACCCGCCTGTCCGCGCGCCGCTTCTGGCTCGGCTACGCCGCCGACTCGTCCGGCCGCCTCCGTCTTGACGACGGCGCCGTGGCCGCGATCCTGCGCCGCCGCTCGCTGCTGGCGGCCGGCATCACCGGCGTGCTCGGCAAGTTCGAGGCGGGCGACGTCGTGGACCTCGTTGATGCCAAGGACGTCCCGGTCGCGCGCGGCGTGGTGGCGTTCGACGCGGGCGAGCTGCCGGATCTGATCGGCCGGTCGAGCCACGAGGTCCCCGTGGAGCACCGCCGTGAGGTCGTCCACGCGGACGATCTCGTGCCGCTGCGCCGGTAGACCTCCACTTCGACCCGGGCGGCACAGCCGGGTCCGAAGTGGACAGTGGTCAGCCGTTCGTCTTGGCCAGCCCCGCGGGCGTGTCGCGATCTCCCGCCACGGCGGTGTGCGGCACGGCGTCCTCGAGCCGGGCGAGGTCGGCTTCGCTGAGCGAGACGCCCGCGGCGGCGGCGTTCTCCGCCAGGTACTTCCGCCGTTTCGTGCCCGGGATGGGCACGACGTCGCTGGCGTGGGGAGGCGGACTGACGGCGTTGCCTCGGTTGGCCGATGGTCGGGAAGTTTCCGGCGTGGCTCCGGGCAGCGGTGGGCGGCTGAGCGTTGGCGCTGGGTGCCGGGCTGACGGGGCACTGGTTTGATTGGCCGGCGTTCGGGCGAAGGTCCGCCGAGTGGCTGGGCGTCTTGCTTGCTGCGGGAGGTCTCCGCGCCGCGCCCGAGCCGCTGTTGTGGCTGTCGCGCGGCGGCTGAGGGTGCCATGGCGTGGGATCTCGGGCTGGTGGCGCCGGTCGGTCCGGTCCAGCCGGCGTTCGGGCGAGGGTTCGCCGAGCGACTGGGCGTTCGTTTGCGTTGTGGGAGATCTTCAGCGCCGAGCTGGCGTGCCTCCGGGTCGCGGTCGGGCGGCTGAGCGTTGGCGCTGGGTGCCGGGCTGGCTGCGATTGCGGTCGGCGTGGGAGCCCGGCCGCGCAGCTGGGTGTCCCGCTCTCCGAGCCCGACGACGAAGTGCGGTGCGACAACCCTCCGACTGCGGTGAAACCCGGGGCCACGGCGGGACTTGAGTCGTGATCACGGCTCAAGTCCCGCCGGGCGTCAGAGTGTGATCAGCCGCGCGCCACCGTCGCTCTCCAGGACGGTGCCGGTCGTGGTCGGGTTGGTGGCCGCGAACACCACGGCCTCGGCGACGTCGTCGGCGGACGCGACCTGTCGCGTCGGCAGGACCGAGGCGACCTGTGCGAAGTAGGCCGCGCGCTGTTCGGCCGGGAAGCCGCTCCACCAAGCCGTGTCCACCACCCCGGGTGACACGGCGTTGACCCGGATCGGTGCGAGTTCCGCCGCCAGCGGTTTGACCGCCGCCTCCAGGGCGCCATTGATCGCCGCGAGTCCGGTCGTGCCTGGCATACCGGTGCGCGCGGTGATGGCGGTGACCAGGGTGATCGACGCCGTCGGCGCGAGTCTCGGCAGCACCGCCTGGATGGTGGTGAGGTGCGCCCAGAACTTCGCGTCGAAGGCGCGCCGCAGCATAACCAGGTCCAGGTCCGCGATCGGGCCCATTCCCTCGCTGCCGCTGAGGCACACCACGAGGGCGTCGATTCGCCCGATCGTCTCGGCGAGCGCGGCCATGGCGTCCGCGTCGCCGCCGTCGGCCTGGTGGCCGGTGAGGCCGGGGTCGCTGGCCGCCAGGTCGTCGAGCCGCTCTTTGCCGCGGCCGGTGAGGTGGACGTCGAACTCGCGTTCGCGCAGCTTGCGCGCGGTCGCCAGCCCGATGCCCGAAGTGCCCCCAGCGACGAGGGCCGTGCTGTTGCTCATAAGGTCTCCAATTTCGAACCGTGACGTCTCGTCTCGAATTACGCTACCATCGGTTCTCGTGACCGACCAGCCCCTCGGCAGCCGCCCCGGCCGCAAGCGCAGCGCCGCCAGCCGCGACGCGATCCTCGTGGCGACCTTGGAACTCATCGCGGAAGTCGGGTACGCCGGCCTGACCATCGAAGGCATCGCGGCGCGCTCCGGCTCGGGGAAGCAGACCGTCTACCGGTGGTGGCCGTCCAAAGCGGACGTGCTCATGGAGGCGCTCGCGAGCAAGGCCGACCTGATCGTGCCGGTGCCCGACCACGGCGACCTCGCGGCCGACCTGCGCGAGTTCCTGCGCGACACGTTCGCGCTCGGAGGCAAGCAGACCGTCGGCGACACGCTGCGCGCGCTGATGGCGCAGGCGCAGGTGGACCCCGCGTTCGGCGACCGTTTCCGTGAAGACTTCCTGCTGCGCCGGCGCGAGGTACTGGGCCGGATCGTCGACCGCGCGGCCGAGCGCGGCGAACTCCCCGCCGGCGTCTCCCGCGAAACCCTGATCGACGTCGTGTTCGGCACCCTCTGGTACCGCCTGCTCGCCACTCGCACGCCGGTCGGCCCTGAGCTCGCCGACGAGCTGGTGGCGCTGATCGTCAGGGCTTGAGCGCCCGCACGATGCGGGCCAGCTGCTTCGCGTAGCCGTCGGCGAACTCGGCCGAGCCCGGGTCCTGGCCGGTGAGCGCGCGGGCCACGCGCGGGAACGCGAGCGAGGCGCTGGCCGCGGCCATCAGCACGAGCATCAGCGCAGCCGGGTCGATGTCGGCCGGGAAGTCGCCGGCTTCCTGACGCGCGCGGACGTAGTCGAGCTGGCGTTGGAGGAACTCGCGCTGGGCTTCGGCACCGATGGCGTCCGGCTCGCCGTCGGTGAGGTTCTCCCAGAGGAACAGGCGGCCGAGGTCGGCGTCGGCGAGGCCCGAGCGCACGAACTCGGCGGCGACGTCCGCCAGCTCGCGATCCGGCGCGGCGATCGTGGTGAAGCTGTCGAAGACCGGGCGGTTCAGCTCGGTGTACAGGCCTTCCTTGCCGCCGAAGTAGTACGAGATCAGCTGCTTGTTCACGCCCGCCCGTGCGGCGATCTCGCCGACGCGCGCCGCCGCGTAACCCAAGCTGGCGAACTCCGCCTTGGCCGCCTCGAGGATGCGCGCCTTCGTGCGCTCGGGGTCGCGCTGACGTTCGCGCGGCGCACGGCGGGGGCTGTTCTCGGACACGGGATCAGCCTAGTCGATGACTCAATCATCTTCACGGTTGACTTAATCATCCGTTCGGATAATTATGGAGTGGTCCGAGAGGGGAAGACCATGAACTTGCGAGTTGCCGTCGTCGGCGGCGGGACGGGTGGCTTGTGCCTGGCCCACGGCCTGGTCCGGGCCGGTGTCGAAGTGGCGGTGTACGAACGCAGCCGCACCCGGACCGAGCGGCTGCAGGGTTACCGCGTGCACATCGATCCACACGGTGCGGCCGCATTGCACGAGTGCCTGCCGCCCGACGCGTGGCAGCGTTTCGTGGCCGCGACGGGGGAGAGCGCGCACGAGTTCGCCTTCGTCACGGAGCAGTTGCGCGAGCTGGCCGTGATGCGCGAACCGGACGCGGCGGATCCGGCGAAGGCCCACCACTCCGTCAGCCGGATCTCGCTACACCAGGTGCTTTCGGCCGGCCTCGAGGGAATCCTGTGGTACGACAAGGAGTTCGTGCGCTACGAGGCCGGGCCCAAGGACGTGACCCTCCACTTCGCCGACGGCACCACGGCTTCGGCCGACCTCGTGATCGGCGCGGACGGCGCGAACTCCCGCGTGCGCGCCCAATTCTTGCCGCACGCGAATCGGGTGGACACGGGAATCGTCACGATCATCGGCAAGGCACCGCTCTCGGGCTCCGCCGGCCGGTTCACCGCCGGTCCGGTGTACGTCGTGGCCCCACCCGGCTGCGGCATGTTCACCGCGCCGCACCTGTCCCCGGAGGTCGCGGTCAACGACGAAACCGCCGGCGTCGACCCGGTGCTGTTCGACAACACCGGCAGCTACGTGACGTGGGCCTACGGCGCGCGGAACCTGCCGGCTGACCTGTCCGAACTGGACGGTGCCGCCCTGCGATCTCTGGTGCTCGACCTGATCCGCGACTGGCACCCCGACCTGGCGCGGCTTGTTTCGGACTCGCCGGAGGGCACCGTGAGCCGCCTGCCCATCCTCACGTCCGTCCCGGTCCGCCCCTGGCCCTCCGGCCCCGTCACTCTCCTCGGCGACGCCGCCCACAGCATGACGCCCTTCCGCGGCATCGGCGCCAACACCGCCCTCCGCGACGCCCAGCTGCTGTGCCGCAAGCTCACCTCCGGCCGCGCGGCCCGTGTGGCTGTCGCCGAGTACGAACGCGAAATGCGCAAGTACGCCGACAAAGCCGTCCGCACCTCGGCCCGCAGTGCCGACCAATTCGTCTCCGGCAGCCGCCTCGGCCGGGCACTGACGCGGACGATGTTCCGGACCCTCGGCGCTGCCCGGAAACTCCGCCGCTGACGGCTGGGGCGGCCGAATCGACCCCTGTGCGGCGGGGCTGTTCGAAGCCTGGGACTGCGGCGGCTTTCCTTGCCGGGTACGCATTGCCGGCCGCCGCGCTGCAGTCGGCGGCATCGGCCCGGCTCACTCACGGAAGTGGGGCCGGCCTTGGCTCAGGCTGAGGGGGCGTCAGCCCGCTCACCCAACGGAAGGTGGGACTGCCCGGCTCAGGTTGCGGGCCGGGGGAGTACCGCGATCGCCGTTTCCGCGATGTCTTGCAGGGTTTCCTGGCTCGCGCCCGCCTTGCCGACTGCCTCGATGCCGCGCAGGACGGCCAGCAGCAGGGCCGCCAGCTTGACCGGGTCGGCGTCCGCGGCGAGGTCGCCGTTGCGCTGGCAGGCGGCGATGTCGCCGGCCAGCAGCCCCTGCAAAGCCTCGACTGTTTCCCGTGCCCGCCTGGCGACGACGTCGTCGTGTTCCGCCAGTTCGGCGGCGCCCTTGGCGAGGAGGCAGCCGTGGTGGGTGACGTCGGCGGCGGTGGCCGCGGCGACGGCGTTGACGTGTGCGGCCAGGCGGTCGTAAGCGTCCTCATCGGACCCGCGCAGGCCGCGCCCGGTGGCCTCGACGATCGCGGTGCAGTAGTCGTCGAACACACGGCGGAACAGCTCCTGCTTGCCTCCGAAGGCGCCGTACAGGCTGCCCTTGCCGAGGCCCGTTACCTCGGCGAGCTCGTCGATGCGCGTAGCCGCGTACCCGGCCTGCCAGAACTGGTCCCGGGCCGCGTCCAGCACCTTGCGCTCGTCGAACTTCCGCGGTCTCGCCACCCCGCGAGCCTAACCGTTCTTGACTGCCTCGTCCATAACGGGCTAGCGTTCTGGACGAGACAGTCAAGAACTGGAGGAGTTCCATGACAGGGGTGCTGGCAGACAAGGTCGCGGTCGTCACCGGCGGCAACAGTGGGATCGGCCTGGCCGTGGCCCGGCGGTTCGCCGCGGAGGGCGCGCGGGTGTTCATCACCGGTCGAGACGAGGAGAAGCTCGAGGCAGCGGTCGCCGATGCCGGCCCGGCGGTCACCGGGGTCCGGGTCGACGTGGCGGTCGCCGCGGACCTCGACCGCCTCTACGAAGTGGTGGGCGAGCAGGCGGGCCGCGTCGACGTGCTCGTCGCCAACGCCGGCGGCGGCCTGCCGGGAACGCTCGGGGACATCACCGAGGAATCCATCGACTACACCTTCGGTACCAACGTGAAGGGCGTGATCTTCACGGTCCAGAAGGCCCTTCCTCTGCTCTCGGCCGGCGCGTCCATCGTCGTGACGGGGTCCACCAGCGCCATCCGGCCGAGTGCGCCCCTGGAGGTCTACGGTGCGTCGAAGGCCGCCGTGCGCAACCTGGTGCGCAGCTGGGCCCAGCACGCGGCCGCGCGGAAGTTCCGCATCAACGTGCTCAGCCCCGGCCCGACCGAGACGCCCGGTTTGGTGGGCGCGCTCGGGCCGATGCTGCCCCAGCTCGTCGAGCAGGTTCCCCTCGGTCGGCTCGGCGAGCCGGACGAAATCGCCTCGGTGGCCACGTTCCTGGCCTCCGACGCGTCGTCCTTCGTCAACGGCGCCGAGTGGTTCGTCGACGGGGGACAGGCGCAGATCTGAGCCCCGGCGGGACAACGGGGTCCCGCCGGAGCGCCCGCGATCAGAGCCGGCGCGGGGCCTCGATGCCGAGCAGTTCCAGGCCGAGCACGAGGGTTCGCGACGTCAGCGTGGCCAGCTGCACTCGCGAGGCACGCAGCGCCGGCGTCTCGGCGGCCAGAACCGGGCACTGCTCGTAGAAGCGGGAGAAGGTCACGGCCGTCTCGTAGAGGTACGTACACAGCTTGTGCGGCGCGTACGCGCTGGTCGCCGAGCGGAGGGCCTCGCCGAATCGCAGCAGCGTGAGGGCGAGTGCGCGTTCGGCCGGCTCGGCCAGGGTGACCGGGGCGCCAGTGCTCTGGTCGCCCGCCTTGGCGAGGATCGACTCGATCCGCGCGTGCGCGTACTGCAGGTAGACCGACGTGTTGCCGTCCTTGGCCAGCATGCGGTCCCAGTCGAACACGTAGTCGCGCTCACGGTCGCCGGAGAGGTCGGCGTACTTCACCGCGCCGATGCCGACGGCGCGCGCCACCTCGTGCTGTTCGGCCTCGCTGAGCTCACTGCGTTCGGCGACGACGTCGGCGGCTTGCGCGACGGCCTCGCCCAGCAAGTCGGCGAGCTTGATCGTCTCGCCGGCGCGCGTGCGCATCACTTTGCCGTCGGCGCCGAGAACGGAGCCGAAGCCGATGTGCTCGGCGTGCACTCCGTCGAGCCAGCCCGCGGCGCGGCAGACGGCGAAGAGCATCGCGAAGTGCTGGGCCTGCGGCGTGCCGACGACGTAGAGCAGGTCGGTGGCGCCGCGTTCGGTGGTCCAGTACTTCGCGGTGGCGAGGTCGGTGGCCGCGTAGCCGTAGCCACCGTCGCGCTTGCGCACGATCAGCGGCAGCCGGTCGCCTTCGCGGTTGTGGAAGCCTTCGGGGAACACGCAGACCGCGCCGTCGCTGAGCTCGGTGAGCCCGTCGGCCTCCAGCTCGTCGACAACCTTGGCGAGGTAGGGGTTGTAGAAGCTCTCGCCGTAGATGTCTTCGTCGGTGAGGGTGATGCCGAGCAGGTGGTAAACCTCGTTGAAGTGGCGGGTGGACTCGTCGACGAGCCCCTGCCACGTGGCGAGCGTCTCGGTGTCGCCGCTCTGCAGCTTCACGACGCGCTCGCGCGAGCGGGTGGCGAACGCTTCGTCGGAGTCGAACTTCCGGCGCGCGGCTTGGTAGAACTCGTTGAGGTCGCCGATGCCGCTGGGCCCGGCGGGCGGTTCGTCGAGCAGGTGCTCGATGAGCATGCCGAACGGGGTGCCCCAGTCGCCGAGGTGGTTGTGGGGCAGCACTTCGTGGCCGGCGAAGCGCAGCAGCCGTACGATCGCGTCGCCGATCACCGACGAGCGCAAGTGGCCGACGTGCATTTCCTTGGCGACGTTGGGGCTGCTGTAGTCCAGCGCGATGCGCCGCGGTTCCGTGGCGGGCTCGACGCCGAGCCTCGGGTCGTTGCCGAGTGCGTTGACGCTGTTTTCGAGCCATTCGCGGCGGAGTACGAAGTTGAGGAAGCCGGGTCCGGCGATCTCCGGCAGCGCGGCGAGGTCGGTGATCTCGAGGTGCTCGACGATGGCCGCGGCGACTTCGCGCGGCGGGCGGCCGAGGCGTTTGCCCAGGCTCATCGCGAGGTTGCACTGGTAGTCCACGCCGTCGCGGGTCGAGACGGTGATGAGCGCGTCGGCCGGGGCGATGTCGACGTCGAGCGCGTGGTGGAGGGCGTCCACCACGCGTCGGGCGAGTTCCTCACTAACCTCGGGCTTGCGCACGGTGTCCCTCCTTCTTCGCGTAGTCGATTCGCCGCAGCGTAGCGACTCGGCCGAAGCGGGCTCGAAGGGATTACCGCAGTTCGCTGCCCTTCGTCTCGGGCAGGCGCAGCACCACGAGGAACGCGATGGCCGCGGCGACCGCGACGTACCAGAAGAACGCCGTGGCCGCGCCGGCCGCGGACAGGGCGCTGAGAACCAGGGGTGCCGTCCCGCCGAACAGCGCGACGGTGAGGTTGTACCAAGCCCCGATGCCCAGTCCGCGCAGCTCGGTGGGGAAGAGCTCGCTCATGATCGCGGGCGCGAGCGACGTCATCGCCGTGTAGAGGCCCAGCCCCACGCAGAACACCACGAGCAGACCACCGAGCCCGGGCCGCACGAGGAACGACAGCGGCACGATCACCAGCGCCGTCGCGCCCGACCACACGAGCAGCTGCGGCCGGCGCCCGACGCGGTCGGCGAGCGCGCCCATCGGGTACTGCAGCGCCACGAACAGCGCGGTGGCGATCGAGAGCGCGAGGAACACGTCGACGTCGCTCGCCCCGCGCGTCTTCACGGCGAAGGAGGTGAGGGCGCTGAAGAAGGTGTAGTAGCAAAGCGTGGACAGCATCGTGAAGCCCACGAGCTGCCCGACGGCCTTGGGGTGGTGCGTCAGCGTGGTCAGCAACGGCCGCTCGACGCGTCGCGCCTGCTCCTTCTTTTGTTCGAACAGCTCGGTTTCCGCGAGGCTGCGCCGCAACCACAGTCCGACGAGCCCCAGCACCCCGCCCAGCAGGAACGGGATCCGCCAGCCGAACGACGCGAGCTGCGCCTTGTCCATCGTGCGCGCCAGCACGAACCCCAGCACGGTCGCGATCAGCACCGCCGACCCGGTGGAGATGTAGAAGAACGACGAGTACCGCCCGCGCCTCTTCGCCGGCGCGATCTCCCCGAGGTACGCCGACGCGTTCGACACCTCGCCACCCAGCGAAATCCCCTGCGCCACCCTTGCGAGCAGCAACAGTACCGGCGCGAGCCAGCCCACCTGCGCGAACGTCGGCAACACCCCGATCGCCACCGACCCGCCCGCCATGAGCGCGATGGTCAGGATCATCGCCGGCTTGCGCCCGTGCACGTCCGCGAACCGCCCGAGCAGCACCCCGCCCAGCGGCCGGAAGAAGAACGCGAGCGCGTAAGTGGCGAACGTGTTGATCAACGCAAGCGCTTCGTTGCTGGAGGGGAAGAACGCGCTCGCGAAGTAGATGCTGAACGTCGCGTAGATCGTCCAGTCGAACCATTCCAGCGCATTCCCGGCACTGGCGGCGAACAACTTCCGCACCGGCAACCGGTGCCTCGTCGCGACCTCCGCCGTCGATCCGGCCATGGCGACCTCCACGTCCCGCTCGGGTGGAAGGGCACTGTGCCAGAAATGCCGGGAGATCGGTAGTTCTTCACCGACCGGAAGTGGTTCTGGTTGGACGTCTTCGCTGGTCTGGACCCATGGTCGCGGCCTTGCTCCCGAGTCAGGAGGTGGTGGCCAAACCGAAGGGCAACACCGCCTTCGCGCCCGCCGCCAGACTTACCGCGGCTGCCGGCAGCGGCGATGGCCGATCGGGTGCCGGCGGGCTGGTCGCCCGTGTGCGCGGATCGCGGTTGCGGCGGCTCCGCGTGTCACTGCCGCCGAGCAGCTCGTCGGGTCGTGCGCGAGGTCAGGAGGTGCTGGCCAAACCGAAGGGCAACACCGCCTTCGCGCCCGCCTTGCGGAGGAGGCGGGAAGCCAGGGTCATGGTCCAGCCGGTGTCGATGACGTCGTCCACGAGGAGGATGGGGCCGGGGGTGTCGGCGACGCGGGCGGCGACGTCGTCGGGCAGGGAGAGGCGCTGCCAGAGGTCGGCGAGGCGCTGGGCGCTGTTGGCCTGCCGCGGGGGCGGGCCGGCGGAGTCCAGCGTGCCGAGGTGCTCCAGGCGGCCGACGGTCGCGAGCCGCTCCGCCAGGTTCGCCACCAGGACCGGCCGGGTCGCCGACGGCACGGCCACGACGGCCGTCGGGCGCTCCGCCCACGGCCACGCCGCCAGAACCTTCACGCAGGCCTGGAACACCGACTCCGGAACCATGTCGTCCACCGCGCCCGGCCCGACGAGCTCGCGCAGCCGCGAGCCCCAGCCGACGTCGGTGAGGCGGCCCAGCACCTGGCCCGGCTCGGCCTGCTCGGTGGCGGCGATGCGGCCCGACAGCGGCACGTCGAGCCCCTTCATTCCGCTGGGCCACTGTTTGCGCGGCGCCACCTCGACGCCCGGCCGGTCCAGCCGTTCGCGCGTGGCGCCCACGACCTCCTCCGACACCGCGGTGTCCCAGTGCTGCCCGGTGCAGTTGTCGCAGCGGCCGCACGGCGCCGCGTCCGGGTCGTCGAGCTGGCGGCGCAGGTACTCCATGCGGCAGCCGGTCGTGGCGATGTAGCCGAGCATCGCCGACTGCTCGGCCTCGCGCGCTTTCGCGACCCGGGCGTAGCGGTCGCGGTCGTACTGCCATTCCTGGCCCGTGCTCTCCCAGCCGCCGCGCACGCGCCGCACCGCGCCGTCGACGTCGAGCACCTTCAGCACCATCTCCAGCCGCGAGCGCGACAGCTCCACGGTCGGCTCCAGCGCGGCAGTCGACAGTGGACGGTCGGCGTACGCGAGCGAGTTCAGCACCTGCGACACCCGCAGCTCATCGGGGAACGCCAGCGAGCCGAAGTACGCCCAGATCGCCTTGTCCTCGCGGCCCGGCAAAAGCACGACCTCCGCGCGCTCCACACCGCGGCCCGCGCGCCCGACCTGCTGGTAGTAAGCGATCGGCGACGACGGCGCGCCCAGGTGCACCACGAACCCGAGGTCCGGTTTGTCGAAGCCCATCCCGAGCGCCGACGTGGCCACGAGCGCCTTGACCCGGTTGGCCAGCAGGTCGTCTTCCGCGGCCTGGCGGTCGGCCGGATCGGTCTTGCCCGTGTACGCCGCCACCGGGTAGCCGCGCTCGCCGAGCAGCGCCGCGACGTCGTGGGCCGCCGCGACCGTGAGCGTGTAGATGATGCCGGACCCGGGCAGCTCGGCCAAGTGCTCGGCGAGCCACGCCAGACGCGCCTGGTCGGTCGGCAGTTCGGCCACGGCCAGCCGCAGGCTCTCGCGGTCGAGCGGACCGCGCAGCACGAGCGTGTCGCCGCCGGTGCCGATGCCGAGCTGGTCGGCGACGTCGGTGGCCACGCGGTCGTTGGCCGTCGCCGTCGTGGCCAGCACCGGCACGCCGTCGGGCAGGTCGCCCAGCAGCGTGCGCAGCCGGCGGTAGTCGGGCCGGAAGTCGTGGCCCCAGTCCGAGATGCAGTGCGCCTCGTCCACCACGAGCAGCCCGGCGCTCGCGGTGAGCTTCGGCAGCACGGCGTCGCGGAAATCGGGGTTGTTGAGCCGTTCGGGGCTCACCAGCAGCACGTCGACGTCGCCGGCAACCACCGACGCCTGCACCTGGTCCCACTCCTGCGCGTTGGCCGAGTTGATCGTGGCCGCGTGGATCCCGGCGCGCGCGGCCGCCGAGATCTGGTTGCGCATGAGCGCCAGCAGGGGCGAGACGATGACGGTCGGACCGGCGCCCTGCTCGCGGAGCAGGGCCGTGGCCAGGAAGTACACGGCCGACTTGCCCCACCCGGTGCGCTGCACGACGAGCGCGCGCCGGTGGTGGGCGACGAGGGCCTCGATCGCCGTCCACTGGTCTTCGCGCAGGGTCGCGGTTTCGCCGGCGAGCGACCGCAGCAGGGTCTCGGCACGCTCGCGAAGGGCTTCGGTGGTGTCCACGTCCCCGGTCTACCCCATGCGGCCGACAGAACGGGAGTCGGACGGGGCACGAACGGACCGTTCGCGATCGAATACCCACAGTTATGTGAGTCAAGTCACAATCAGGACTCGCGTAAGGCGCCCGGCGTTCCGAGCTCTCCTCGGCAACCGGTGCCTCTCGGGGGAGGTGACCGGTCGCCCGGCGATGCCCCCTTGACCGCCGGAGCGTGGCGCGCGGGCCCGGCCTCCTCCTGGGGAGCGGGAAGGCCGGGTTCGCGCGTTGCCGATCCGGCCAAAAGCAGGTGGGCACCCAACCGGACGCCGCCGCGTCACAAAACCGTTCCGGCCGTGGCTGTGGTCGGAGTGGTAACACGCAGCACAGTGCGCAGGTCGCAGCTCGAACGGGGAGCCCTCGCGCGCTCGCGCGTATTAGGCTCACCGGCTATGTCACCACGCCGGATCGGGGTCATGGGCGGCACGTTCGACCCCGTGCACCACGGTCACCTCGTCGCGGCCAGCGAGGTCCAGTCGCGCTTCGCGCTGGACGAGGTCATCTTCGTCCCGACCGGGCAGCCGTGGCAGAAGTCCGAGCGCGTCGTGACCCGCGCCGAGGACCGCTACCTGATGACGGTGATCGCCACCGCGTCCAACCCGGTGTTCTCCGTGAGCCGCGTCGACATCGACCGCGGCGGCCAGACCTACACCGTCGACACGTTGCGGGACCTGCACGAGGAGTACCCGGACGACCAGCTGTTCTTCATCACCGGCGCCGACGCGCTGGAGCAGATCCTCACCTGGCACAAGGCCGACGAGCTGTTCAACTTCGCGCACTTCATCGGCGTCACACGCCCCGGCTACCGCCTCAACTCCCACCACCTGCCGAGCGGCAAAGTCAGCCTCGTCGAGGTCACGGCGATGGCGATCTCGTCCACCGCCTGCCGCGAGCGGGTGGAGCGCGGCGAGCCCGTCTGGTACCTCGTGCCCGACGGCGTGGTCCGCTACATCGCCAAGAAGGACCTGTACCGCAAAGACCGAGGTGAGTGACCGGGTACCCTCGTCCGGGCGTACCCCGAACCCTGAAGGAGCACTGTGGCAGCGACGTCCGAGGCACGAGAGCTGGCCGTCGCGGCCGCGCACGCGGCAGCCGACAAGCTGGCCAGCGACGTGGTCGTGCTGGACGTGTCCGACCAGCTCGTGATCACCGACGCTTTCGTGATCGCGTCCGCGGCCAACGAGCGGCAGGTCGGTGCGATCGTCGACAACGTCGAGGAGAAGCTGCGCATCGGCGGGCACAAGCCGGTCCGCCGCGAAGGTGCCCGCGAAGGCCGCTGGGTGCTGCTGGACTACGTCGACGTCGTCGTCCACGTGCAGCACC
Organism: Amycolatopsis sp. NPDC005232; assembly: GCF_040607795.1. NCBI lineage: Bacteria > Bacillati > Actinomycetota > Actinomycetes > Pseudonocardiales > Pseudonocardiaceae > Amycolatopsis > Amycolatopsis sp. NPDC005232. The sequence continues at coordinate 139,321 of NZ_JBEXHL010000014.1, forward strand.
AGGAAGAGCGCTCGTTCTACGGCCTGGAGCGGCTGTGGAAGGACTGCCCGCGCATCGAGGTCGAAGGGCTCGAGCCCGCCGCCGCGGCCGATCGCGACGCCGCCGCGGACAGCGCGGACGGCCTGGACGCGTGAGCCTGAAGCGGCTGCTGCTCTGGCGGCACGGCGAAACGGACTACAACGCCGCCGGCCGCATGCAGGGACACCTCGACTCCGCGCTGACCCCGGTCGGCTGGAACCAGGCGCGCTTCGCCGTTCCCGCGCTCGCGCGGTTCTCGCCCGATCTGGTGATCGCGTCGGACCTGCACCGCGCGACCGACACGGCCACCGTGCTCACCGAAGCCATCGGCGTGCCGCTGCGCATCGACAAGCGGCTGCGCGAGACGCACCTGGGTGAGTGGCAGGGCATGACCGGCCCCGAGGTCGACGCCGCGTACCCCGGTGAGCGCGACAAGTGGCGCACCGACGCCGCGTGGGCGCCGCCGGGCGGAGAGTCCCGAGTGGACGTCGCCGGTCGCGCGGGCGAGGTCGTGAACGACCTGCTGCAGCCGAATTCCGACGCCGGCGAGTCGGTGCTGCTCGCGTCGCACGGTGGTCTGATCGTGGCGCTCACGGCGAAGCTGCTCGGCCTGCCGATCGAGATCTGGCCGTCGCTCGGCGGGATCATGAACTGCCACTGGGTGGAGCTCGGCCGCCGCGACGGCGCCTGGCGGCTGTATGCGTACAACGCGGGGATCACCGGCTGATCGATGGGCCCGCACCTGCTCGTCTTCGGTGATTCGCTGAGCTTCCACGGACCCGTTGGGCCCTGTGCCGCGGACGAACCACGCCTGTGGCCCAACGTCGCGGCCACCGCGCTCGACGGGCGCGCCGACGTGGTCGCCGGCATCGGCTGGACCGCGCGCGACGTGTGGTGGTCCCTGACCGGTGACCCCCGAGTGTGGGCCGATCTGCACCACGCGGACGCCGTCGTGCTGGCGATCGGCAGCATGGACACGCTCCCGTCGCCGCTGCCGACGTACCTCCGCACCGGCTTGCGTTACCTCCGTCCCGACGGTGTGCGCCGCGTCGTGCGCGGCGCGTATCTGGCCGCGCAACCGCGGTTGTCCGTCGTGTTGCGGGGCCGGCCCACGGTGCTGCCCGCGAAGCTGACCGTGCACTACCTCGACCTCGCCGTGGAGGCGTTGCGCGTGTTGCGGCCCGAGCTGCCGATCTTCGGGATGCTGCCGTCGGTGCACCGCGCCGACGCGTACGGCCGCGTCCACACCGCCCGCCCTGCCGCGGCCGCCGCGATGGCCGCGTGGGGCGCGCGCCTGGACGTGCCGCTGCTCGATCTCCCCGCCGTCGTGGGTGATCACGTGCTCGACGGCGAGGGCAACCCCGACGGCATGCACTGGGGCTGGGCGGGCCACGAAGCAGTCGGCACGGCCATGGCGAAGCTGATGACACCGTCTTTGCGCCCCGGCCACGTAGGCTGACGGCGTGTCGGTAGCCGTGGTCACGGACTCCACCGCTCATCTGCCGGAGGGCTTCGCCGACCGGCACTCGGTGCGCGTGGTGCCCCTGCACGTCCTCGTCGACGGTGCCGTCTCCTACGACGGCACCGAGATGGGCCCCGCCGCGCTCGCGGAAGCGCTGGGGGAGCGCAAAATCGTCACCACGTCACGGCCCACGCCCGGCGAGTTCGCGACCGTCTTCCAGGCCGCGCTCGACGACGGCGCCGAGTCCGTGGTGTCGGTGCATCTGTCCAAAGAGCTCTCCGGCACGTGGGAAGCCGCCGTGCTCGCCGCCCAGGAAGTCGGTCCGGACCTCGTGCGCGTGGTCGACTCCCGCACCACGGCCATGGGGCTCGGGTTCGCCGCGCTGCACGCCGCGGTGGCCGCCACCGCGGGCAAGTCGGCGGTCGACGTCGAGGCGGCCGCGGTCGACGCCGCCGGGCGCTCTTCCACGCTCTTCGTGGTCGAGACGCTCGAGCACCTGCGCCGTGGGGGCCGCATCGGGCCGGCCGCGGCGCTGCTGGGCACGGCGCTCGCGGTGAAGCCGGTGTTGCACATGTCCGAAGGGCGCATCCTTCCGCTGGAAAAGGTCCGGACCATGAACCGGGCCATGGGGCGGCTGGTCGAGCTCGCGGTGAAGGCGGCCGGTGAAGGCCCGGTCGAGCTCGCCGTGCACCACCTCGCCTCGCCGGAACGAGCTGTCGAGCTGGCCAACCGCCTGGAGGAAGCCGTGCCCGGCTGCGCCGGCGGCTGCGTGGTGTCGGAGCTGGGCGCCGTGATCGGCGCGCACACCGGACCGGGCGTGCTCGGGGTGGTCGTGCAGCGGGAGCGGTGATCCTCCTTGGCCGGTAAGGGTTTTCAGCCCTTGCCGGTGGCGAAGCCCGCGAGGAACAGCTCCAGCCACCGTGCCCGCACCGCCGGCTCGACGTCCGTTGGCGCCGTGAGGATGAGCAGGTAGAAGTCGTCGGCGGTCACGTCCTCACGCAGCCTGCCGTCGCGCTGGGCGACCTTGATCATCCGCGTTGTGGCCGCGCGGCTGCGGCTCTCCTGTTCGGGTGTGAGGTACTCCGCCCCGACGTTCTGCGCCGCGGCCTTCACCGCCCGGTCGTCGGCCGCCGCGTCGACGATGTGGCTCACCAGCGCCGAGATCTCGCCCATCGCGTCGGCGCCGCCGGCCACCCGCTCGGCCGCCGCCTCGATCGCCTCGGTGATCAGTTCGCTGTGCTCGCCGATCACCGCCGTGACGAGGTCGGTTTTCGTCGGGAAGTGCCGGTACAACGTGCCCACGGCGACCCCCGCGGCCTCGGCGATCGTGTCCATCGGGACGTCGGGGCCGAGCCGGGTGATCTGCTCCCGCGCCGCGTCGAGGATCTTCGTGCGGTTGCGCACCGCGTCGGCGCGCAGCGGGCGGGACGGCTCCATCGGCTCTCCGTGGTCAGCTCGCGAGGGCCCTCATGATCAGGGTGTCGAAAGCGCGGTCGGGCAGGGCGCGGCGCAGGAAAATCAAGGGCTTCGCGCCGAAACCCGCAGCGTAACGTGTGCGCGGGCGCCGAGCAGTCGCAGCCTTGGCGACGGTCTTCGCGATCACGGACGGCCGGGACATCATCCGCGCGTTGATGCCCGAGTTCATGCCCTTCGCCAGCTTCCCGGCCAGGTCCGAATACGCGCCCTCGCCGGAGACCTCCGTCAAGTGGTCCACGGCGATGTTGCCCCACTCCGTCGCGATTCCGCCGGGCTCGACCACGACCACGTCGATCCCGAACGGCCGCACCTCCATCCGCAGCGAGTCGGAGAACCCCTCCAGGGCGAACTTCGTGCCGTGGTACCAGGCGCCCAGCGGGGTGTAGATCTTGCCGCCCATCGAGGAGATGTTCACGATCCGGCCCGAGCGTTGCGCTCGCATCACCGGCAGCACGAGCTGGATCAGCCGCGCGGCCCCGAACACGTTCACCTCGAACTGGTAGCGGGCCTCCGACAAGGGCACGTCTTCGACCGCGCCATACGAGCCGTAGCCGGCGTTGTTCACCAGCAGATCGATCCGGCCGGACTCCGCGACGATCGCCGCCACGGCCTTCTCCACCGACTCCTCGTCCGTCACGTCCAGCGCGATCGTCCGCACTCCGCGTTCGGCGAGGTCCGCCATCCGCTCCACCCTTCGCGCGGCGCCATAGACCGTGTAACCACGCTCCAGCAGCTCTCGCGCGGTGGACTCTCCGATACCCGACGACGCGCCCGTGACCAGGGCGACCTTGGGGGCCATGACCGTCACCTCCTGAATGTGAACCAGGACTCAGGTTTATCATGAGTCATCGTTCACTTTCAACCGGGTGGATTTCACGGAGGTTGTTTTCGGCAGTGTCACCGTCGACGGCGGCGAACGAGTGGTGCTCGTGCGTCACCACCCAGCGGCCCTGGTCCTTGCGTAGGCCGATGGTCAGCCGAAGGTGATGGCCCGGTGGATCGGCGGAGGTGCCGCAGCGTAGGAGTGCCCAGGCGAACGCCACGTCGTCGCCCGCGGTCACGTCGAGCTCCAGGATGGTGAACGTCGCGCCTTCCGCTTGCCAAACGAAAAACGGTGGCCAGGTCTCGCGGTACGCGTCGATCCCGCGGACTCCTTCGTGGGGCGGCGGGACGTCGAACATCACGATGCCCTCGGAGTGGTCGGCGAGGACGCCGTCGAGATCTCCCGTGTGAACGGCAGTGGCCCAGTTTTCGATCAGGGCGCGGATCTCGGCTTCGTTCGTCATGGTGGGTCCTTCCCGCGGAGCGCCGTCGAGGGTGGCGATGGGCGTCAGCATCGCACCGGGGGCCGACCGGAACCGGCGTTCAGCGGTCGCCGAGGCCGAGTTGTCCACAAGGGGGCAGTTATCCACAGGCTGGCGGATTCGGCCTGGTGGCCGGTGTCGATCAGCGCCTAGCGTCGCACGTGTGTTCGAGCAGACCGCCCGTGATCCGGGCACTCCCGTGAACGCCAGGCTCGCCTGGCTGGCCGACCAGTTGGCGGCGGGCCCACGCACCGTCGGGCCCGGCGGCCGGCTGGTCCGGCGCTGGCTGCCCGGCGGCGCCGATCCGGCCCACCCGGGTCTGCCCGGCGTGCTGAAAAGTCCCCGAGTCCTCGTCGTGCTGGGGCTGGTGGTCGTGGCTGTGCTGATCGCCGCGGGCTTCGCGGTGTTCAGCGGCTCGCCCGCGATGGAGGTGGCGCCGTCGCTGCCGAGCGCGAAAGCGCACCCTTCCGTCGCGGCGCCGGCGTCTTCGGCGTCTTCGGCGTCCGCGACGCTGGTGATCAGCGTGATCGGCCACGTCCGCGCGCCCGGCCTCGTCACCGTTCCGGCCGGCTCGCGGGTGGCCGACGCGGTGCGGGCCGCCGGCGGCGCGGACCCCGGCACTGATCTGTCGAGCCTGAACCTCGCCCGCAAGCTCACCGATGGCGAGCAGTTGGCCGTCGGAATCACGGTCGCGTCCTCGGCACCGGCCGGCGCCGGCGCGGCTCCGGGCAAACTCGACCTCAACTCGGCCACCCCCGAGCAACTCGACACCCTGCCCGGCGTCGGCGAGGTCACCGCCGGCCGCATCATCGACTGGCGCACGCAGCACGGCGGCTTCTCCAGCGTCGAACAACTTCGCGACGTCGAAGGCATCGGCGAAAGCAAGTTCGAGAAGCTGCGCGAGCAGGTGACGGTCGGATGATGTTCGTCCAGCCGGAAGCCGCGCCGTCGTGGCGTGACCACGACCTTCGGCTCGTCCCGGCAGCGTTGGCGGCCTGGGGCGGCACCCTGGCGGGCCTGCGGCTCGGGTGGTGGGCGGCCGAGGTTTTCGGGGTTGTGGCAGCGGTTTTGTCGGCGGTATTGCTCGCGCGGCGGCGTGGGCGGTGGCTCGGCGCGGCCGGCGCGCTGTTGGTTTTGGGGCTCGTCGTGGCGCTGCCGACGGCGTGGCGCATCCGGGGAGCTGAACAGGACACGCTCGGCCAAGCCGCAGCGCACGGCGTGACCGCCACGCTCCGCGTCGAGGTCACCGAGCGGCCGCGGCCGATCCACAGCGCGGGCTACGCCGATCAGCAGGCGGGTACCCGATCGGTCGTCATCGACGCCCGGGTTGAATCGGCCACTGTGGACGGTCGGGCGGTGGAGTCCACCGGCCGGGTCCTGCTGCTCGCGCCGGTGGCCGGATGGGGTGATCTCCTGCCGGGCCAGGAGGTCACGGCGTCGGGTCGCCTGGCGCCGGCACGCGGGGGTGAGCTGACGGCGGCGGTCGTCTACCTTCAGGGCGCTCCGGTCGGGGTCACGCGGGCGCCGTGGTGGCAGCGGGCGGCCGCGGCGTTGCGAGCAGGGCTGCACGAGTTGTGCGCGGTGTTGCCGGAGGAGCCTGCGGGGTTGCTGCCCGGACTGGTGTTGGGCGATACGAGTGCGTTGCCCGAGCAGGTCGAGCAGGAGTTCACGGAGTCGGGGCTCACGCACTTGATGGCTGTGAGCGGCGGGAACGTGGCGATCATCTGCGGCGCGGTGTTGCTGTTGTGCCGGTTGCTCCGCATCGGGCCCCGGGTGTCCGCCGTCGCGGCGGGATTGTGCCTGGGCGGTTTCCTGATTCTCGTCGGTCCGGCGCCGAGTGTGCTGCGGGCCGGGGTGATGGGCGGAGTGGCGCTGCTGGCGCTGGCGCTGGGCCGTCGTGGATCCGCGTTGCCGGCGCTGGCGTTCTCGGTGTGCGTGCTCGTCGCGTGGGATCCGGTGATGGCGGCGGACTTCGGGTTCGCGTTGTCGGTGTTCGCGACGGCCGGGCTGGTGCTGCTGGCGCCGCGATGGGCGGATTCGCTGGTACGCCGGGGGATTCCGCCGGGGTACGCGGAAGGGATCGCGGTGCCGTTGGCGGCGTTCGTGGTCACCGCGCCGGTGATCGCGGGCATGGCGGGCACGGTGAGTCTCGTCTCGGTGGTGACCAACGTGCTCGCGGCGCCGGTCGTCGCGCCGGTCACGGTGCTCGGGGTGCTGGCCACGGTGGTCGGGCCGTGGTGGCCCGGGGCCGGGCACGTGCTGGTGCACCTGGCCGATCCGGAGGCTCGCTGGCTGATCACCGTCGCGCGACACGGGGCCCGTGCGCCGGGTGCGGTGCTGACGTGGCCCGGTGGCTGGTGGGGTGGGGTGTGCGCGGCCGCGGTGCTGGTCGTGGTGGTGGTCGCGTTCCGGTTCCGGCGCGCGCGGCTGCTGGTGGCGATGGGGCTGGTGGCGGTGCTGCTGATCGTGGTGCCGCCGCGGGTGCTCTCGCCCGGCTGGCCGCCGAAGGGCTGGGCGATGGTGGAGTGCGACGTCGGCCAGGGCGACGCCGAGGTGCTGGCCACGGCCGAGCCCGGGCGGGCGGTGGTCGTGGACACCGGGCCGGAACCGGGGCCGGTGGACGAGTGCCTGCGGCGGCTCGGCGTGGAGCGGATCCCGCTGCTGGTGCTCAGCCACCTGCACGCCGACCACATCGGCGGGCTGTCGTCGGTGTTCGACGGCCGGGCCGTGGGGGCGATCGCCGTCGGGCCCGGGCGGGCGCCGGCGTGGGCGTGGCAGCAGGTGTCGCAGGAGGCGGCGACGCACCACGTTCCGCTGCTGGAGCTGAGCGACGGGCAGCGGCTCGACTGGCCGGGGCTGTCGCTGGACGTGCTCGGACCGCGCTACGTCACGGCTCGGGCGGCCGCCCTGCAGGACGGCACGATGATCAACAACAGTTCCGTGGTGCTCCGCGCGACCACGGCCGCGGGGAGGGTGCTGCTGACCGGAGACGTGGAGCTGGCCGCGCAGGCCGACCTGTTGGCCGAGGGGGTGGACCTGCATGCCGACGTGCTGAAAGTTCCCCACCACGGCTCGCGTTACTCGTTGCCTCAGTTCCTCGAGGCGGTGGGCGCGCGGGCGGCGATGATCAGCGTGGGCGCAGGCAACAGCTACGGGCACCCGGCGAAGTCCACAGTGGACGTGCTGGGCACGTTGGGTGTGCTCGTGACGCGGACCGATGTGGACGGCGACACGGCCGTGCTGCCCGGCGACGGCGGGCCGGCGGTGGCGCGCCGGGGTGAGCCGCGCGGGCCGCCCCGGTAGGGGAGCGGCCCGCGGGCCCGGCGGTCAGAGGCCGAGGGCCTTGCTCACGGCTTCGGCCGACGGCGGCACGGTGGCCTTGGGGCCGATGCGGCCTTCGAGGGCGTCGAGCGTCTTGAGGCCGTCGCCGGTGATGAGCAGCACGGTCTCGGCGTCGGGGTCGATCTTGCCGGCCTCGATGAGCTTCTTGGCGGTCGCGACGGTGACGCCGCCCGCGGTCTCGGTGAAGATGCCCTCGGTGCGTGCGAGCAGCTGGATGCCCGCGACGACCTCCTCGTCGCTCACGTCCTCGATCGCGCCGCCGGTGCGGTTGACGACGTCGAGCACGTAGGGGCCGTCGGCGGGGTTCCCGATCGCGAGCGAGCGGGCGATGGTGTCGGGCTTCACGGGCTGGACCACGTCGTGGCCGGCGCGGAACGCGGCCGAGACGGGGGAGCAGCCGGTGGCCTGCGCGCCGAACACCTTGTAGGGGCTGGCTTCCACAAGGCCGAGCTGGCCGAGCTCCCGGAAACCCTTGTCCACCTTGGTCAGCTGCGAGCCCGACGCGATCGGCACCACGATCTGCTCCGGCAGGCGCCAGCCGAGCTGCTCGGCGACCTCGTAGCCGAGCGTCTTGGAGCCTTCGGAGTAGTAGGGGCGCACGTTGACGTTGACGAACGCCCACGTCGGGTGCTCACCGGCGAGCTCGGTGGCGAGGCGGTTGACGTCGTCGTAGTTGCCGTCGACGGCGATCAGGTCACCGTCGTAGACGGCGGTGGTGAGGATCTTGGCGCGTTCGAGCGACTTCGGGATCAGCACGACCGACCGCCAGCCGGCGCGGGCCGCGGCGGCGGCCGTCGCGTTGGCCAGGTTGCCAGTCGAGGGACACGCGAGGACCTCGAAGCCGAACTCGCGGGCCGCGGCCAGCGCGACGGCGACCACGCGGTCCTTGAAGGAGTGCGTGGGGTTGCCGGTGTCGTCCTTGACCCACAGGGACTTCAGGCCCAGGGCCTTGGCGAGGCGGTCGGCCTTCACCAGGCGGGTGGCGCCGGGTTCGGTGTTCGGGATCTCCTCGACGGTCGAGGGGACGGGAAGGAGCTTCTTGTAGCGCCAGATGTTCTTGGGGCCTGCCTCGATGTCTTCGCGGCGCACGCGGCCGAAGTCGTAGGCGACCTCGAGCGGCGAGAAGTCCTCCGCGGAGACGAACTCCGGGGCGAGCGGCTGCCGGTGGCCCTCTTCCTTCGACACCAGTTCGACGGCCGGACCGAGGTCCAGGGTCTTCTTGGTGGAGGTCGTGCCGAGGGTAACGGTCATCGCGAGGTTCCTTTCCTCATCTGCCCCGCAAAAGCGGGCCGGAATTGGCACCGTGGTCGTCAGCTATCCCGCAAATTCGGGAAGACAGGCTGTACGCCGGTTGCCGGGGCTTCTTCGGGCCGTTCCCTCTGCCCCTCTGGATGAGCGGTCTTCAGTTGTCGGCGCGCCTCGCTGGGCGCTGCCTCGGGTACACCGTACGACATGGCGATCACCTCGTGCCACGGTGGCGGCGCACATCACCGCAGCGGGCGCGGGGCCGGGCGGGTGAGAGGATGGCGGGGTGACCACCGCACCCGCGCCGCTCCACCTCGTCCTCGGTGAGGAAGAACTGCTCATCGAGCGGGCTGTCCGCTCGTCGCTGGACGCCGCGCGGGCCGTGGACTCGACGGCCGAGATGACGCGCAACCGGGTGTCCGAACTCACACCGCCCGTGCTCGCCGAGCTGGTGAGTCCCTCTCTGTTCAGCGAGGGACGGGTCATCGTGCTCGACTCGGCGCAGGACATCTCACAGGAGCTGGCGGACGCGGTGATGGCGTACCTCAAGGCGCCCGCCGACGGGATCGTGCTCGTGGTCGTGCACAACGGCGGCGGCCGCAGCAAGGCGGCCAAGGCGCTGCCCGCGGCGCTGAAAAAGGCGGGCGCGGAGATCACCGAGTGCCCGAAGCTCACGAAGGCCGCCGATCGGGAGTCGTTCGTGCGCAACGAGGTGCGCCGCGTCGGCGGCAAGATCGACGCCGCGGGGGTGATGGCGCTGATGGACACCGTCGGCTCCGACCTGCGCGAGCTGTCCTCCGCGGCGACGCAGCTCGTCGCCGACACCGGTGGCGCCATCGACGAGCAGGCCGTGCGCCGCTACCACACCGGCCGCGCCGACGTGACCGGCTTCGCCGTGGCGGAGAAGGCTGTGGGCGGCGACCGCGCGGCGGCCCTGGAGTCGCTGCGCTGGGCCATGCAGCTGGGCGTGCCGCACGTCCTGGTTGCCGACGCCCTCGCGGACGCGGTGCGCACAATCGCCCGCGTGTCCGCCGCCGGCCGCGGCAACCCGAACCAGATGGCCGGTGAGCTGGGCATGCCGCCGTGGAAGATCCGCAAGGCGCAGGGCCAGTCGCGCGGCTGGGGCCAGGACGGCCTTGCCACCGCGATGCGCGTGGTCGCCCGCCTGAACGCCGAGGTCAAGGGTGTGGCGGCGGACGCGGACTACGCCCTGGAACGCGCCGTCGTCGAGGTCGTCGCCGCCAAGGGTGAACGCTGACGCTGCTCGGCGGGCAGGGTTCGAGCCACCGGCATCGGGCCCGAGGCACAGCCGCTGCGAGATGGCCGGGCGGGACCGCTGGTCGGGTGCGCGGACTTCGCAACAGCCACCGCCGGCCGATCGACCGTCGCCGCGGTTTCTCAGCGCACAGGCACGCTGCTCGCAGGGGAGCAGGAGAACGCACGGAAAAGCCCGGCGACCAGTGGGTCGCCGGGCCCTTTCAGGTCTGGCAGGGTGCTGCGATCAGCTCAGAGCTGGTTCGCGCGCTTCGCGAGAGCCGACTTCTTGTTGGCGGCCTGGTTGGCGTGGATGACGCCCTTGGTGACGGCCTTGTCGAGCTTGCGGGCGGCGTCGCGCTGGAGTTCGAGGGCCTTGGTCTTGTCGCCGGAGTCGGCGGCCTCACGGAACTTGCGGATCGCGGTCTTCACCGAGGAGCGGATCGCCAGGTTGCGCTGACGGGCCTTCTCGTTGGTGGTGATGCGCTTGATCTGGGACTTGATGTTGGCCATGAAGGCGTCCTGCTTTCGTCTCGGTGAAGGTCGTTGCCGCGTCGAAGTGGCTCCGGGCGCCTGGCGTGAAGACAAGCGCGGCCGGGTTTCCTCCCTGACGGAATGCCGCACGGCAACGACGAGAAAGCCTAACAGGCCTGCTCGCGGGCCCCTCGGGCGGCCCGGAGTGATCGGTTCGGCTACCGTGGAGAACGTAGTGCCTAGGGTTCCGCTGCCGGCCCGCCGCGCCAACGCGAGACGAGACGCAAGACAAGCAGGGCCGGCGGGACAGGTCCGAGCGGCACCATCGGCGCGGCCCGACGCCCGCCGTTCATCTGACGGGACAAAAGCCTGGAGGACCCGGCCTTCCGCGTGCGCGGAAGACCCGAAGGGGTCCGGTGAACACCACAGCTCTGTCGTTCGTCCTCATCGCCGCCGTCGTGCACGCGGGGTGGAACCTCGCCGCGAAGCGCGTCACCTTCGGCGGGCCGCGGTTCGTGTGGCTGTACTACACCGTCTCCGCCGTGGTGCTGCTTCCCGTGGTCATCACGGCACTCCTGGTCGAAAACGAACGTCCACAGTGGACCTGGCTGCTCGCCGCCGGGGTGACAGCCGTGCTGCACGTGGCGTACGGCACAGTGCTGCAGCGCGGGTACGCCGTCGGCGACCTGTCGATCGTCTACCCGCTCGCGCGCGGCACCGGGCCGCTGCTGTCGGTGCTGGCAGCGGTGCTCGTGCTGCACGAGCACCCCGGCGTGCTGGGCCTGATCGGGGCGTTCCTCGTGGTGGCGGGCGTGCTCGTGATCAGCCTCGGCGGCAGCAAGGCCGACGTCAAAGCGCGCCGCGCCGGTGTGTTCTACGGCGTGCTCACCGGGGCGACCATCGCGGCCTACACGCTCTGGGACGCCCACTCGGTGACGACGCTCGCGGTGCCGCCCCTCGTGTACTTCGGCTGCGGCGCGCTGGTGCAGAGCGTGCTGCTGGCGCCCGCGGCCCTGCGTGACCGGGCCGAGGTCGCGAAGCTCTGGCGCGAGCACCGCAAGGAGACGCTGATCGTCGGGATCGCCTCACCCGCGGCGTACCTGCTGGTGCTGTACGCGCTGCGGATGGCGCCGGTCAGCCTGGTCGCCCCGGCGCGGGAGCTGTCGATCGTGCTGGGCGGGCTCGCGGCGTGGTTCGTGCTCGGTGAGCGGAACGCGGCGCGCCGGCTGGTGGGCTCGCTGGTGGTGCTGGCCGGGATCGTCGCGATTGCGGTGGCCTGAGCCACTCGGGTAGGCAGGACGCATGGACGTACTGAGCAGCCGGGTGCTGATCCACCCGCGCGACCTGGAGGCCTCGACCGCGTTCTACCGGGACACGCTCGGGCTGGCGATCCAGCGCGAGTTCCCCGGTGGCACGGTCTTCTTCGCGGGCGGCGGTTCGATCGAGGTCGTGGGCAGCAACGACGCCAACCCTTCGGCGGCCGTCGACCTGTGGCTGCAGGTCCGCGACCTGCCGGCGACGCTCGAGGAGCTGGCCGCGCGCGGCGTCACGCCGGTCCGCGGGGCGCGCCGCGAGCCGTGGGGGCTGGACGAGGCCTGGATCGCCGACCCGGACGGCCTGCGCATCGTCCTGGTGCAGGTGCCGCCCGACCACCCGCTGCGGACGGACTCGCGCTAGGCGTGGGCCAGTGGCGCGAGGTCGAGCAGCGAATCGTGGCCTTGCGGCAACGTGAGCGGCGGAGGCAGGCCTGACCGGGCCACGGGTTGGGTGCCCCGACACGGACGGTGCCGCCCACGTGACGGCGCGCCACCGGGTGCCGCGTCCGGCGACACCCGGCCCCGATCGGCGGGCAAGTGATCCGGGCCGGCAGGACCACCGCAATCCGCTACGAGCGGTGCCGGCCCGGTGGGCTGGTCGGCCTTGACGTCGAAACGGCCGGCCGGATCCCCGGCGAGCCCACGGCTGTGCCCGGCGGGCAGCCACCCGTGACCGCGGCGTCAAGATCGGATACGACTACCTCCACTCCCGCCTGACTTGCTCCGGGATCCACGCCGACGGGAAAGGCCGACCTGCGCCGCGTGCCCTGCCCGCGCGATCACTTAAGCCGCCGACCAGGGCATCTTCGGCGAAACGGAAAGGGTCGACCGCCTCGACCGCACCCTAGGCCTCCGGCGGCCCCGCCGAGATCAGCTGTCCGGTCACGTGCCCGGCCGCCGGGGACGCGAGGAACGCGACGGTCGCCGCCACGCGCTCGCGGCGCAGCTCCGACTCGGCTGCGTCGGGAGCGTTCATCCGACCCGGGGACACGGCGTTCACCGTGATCCCTTCGGCGGCGTAGGCGGCGGAGAGGGCCTTGGTCAGCCCGACAACCCCGTGTTTGGCGGCGGAGAGGTGCACCCGCGACGGATCACCGCGCAGGGCGTTGGCGCCGATCATCGAGACGATGCGGCCACCGCCCGCGCGGCGCAAGTGCGGGAGGACGGCGTGGGCGCAGTGGAAAGCGCCGTCGAGGGTCACCGAGCGCACCGCCGCCCATTCGGCGAGCGTCAGTTCGTCGAACGGGACGCGGGTGCGCAGCGCGGCATTGTTCACCAGCACCCGCACCGGGCCGAGCTCGGCGGCCCGCTCGACCATGCCGGCGACGGCGGCCGGATCGGCGACGTCCGCGACCAGCCCGAGGGCCGGCACCCCGAGCGCGGCAATCTCCCCGGCGGTCTGCTGCGCCGTCGCGTGGTCCGAACCCGCGGTCACCACCACGCCGAAGCCGTCGGCAGCCAGCGCGAGGGCGATCGCACGGCCGAGGTTGCGCACGCCGCCCGTGACGATCGCGATCGGCGGGGTCACGAGACCGCTCCCGTCCGCCGGACCAGCGCGGCGAAGTCTTCGTCCGCGCTGATCCGCCAACAGAGGTCGAGCAGCTCCCGAGCCGGTTCCGCGCCCAACCGCGGCGCCGCGGTGTCGAGGAACTTCGCCGCGAGGTCGTCGTCCGGCAGCGGGTTGTCCGGCGTGCCGCGGTTGTCCGCCACGGACTCGGTGAACCGCTGCCCGTCAGAGGTCGTGACGGTGACGACGGCACCGCGTTTCGTCAGCGTCAGGTCGGCCACGACCGTGACCCGTTCCCGCACCTCCATCAGGACCGGGTCGGTCGCGCCGGCGTCGCTGAAGTGCTCGAGTCCCGGCCGCTGCGCCACCAGGGCCACCGCCGCGCCGTGGGTGAGGCTGAACTTCGCGTCGAGACCCGTGCGGGGCCGCACCTTACCGGTCACGGTCGCGGCGTAGGGGTGCACTCGTGCCTCCACTTCGGACACTTCCTCGGCCGTGAAGCCGTGGCGTGCGCGCAAGGTCCGGATCGCGTCGAGCGTGGGATGGGTGAGCGAGCCGCTCGGGTAGGCCTTGTACCCGTTGGCCAGGACGTGCCACGTCTTGTGGAGGCCTTCGGTGAGCCGGTCCGGTTTGGGTGCCGGCGAGAGCACCGCCAGGAATCCCCGCTCCCCCTCCAGGATGTCGGTGGAAGACGTGAATCCTTCGGCCGCGGCCAGCCCCGCCAGCAAGCCGTCCATCGCGGCCTTACCGGGGTGCAGGGCCTTTCCGTCGGTGCCGTAGACGTTCTTCAGCCCCGCGGCCTGTGTCCCCGCCGTCCCGAACGCCTGCGCCGTCACGTCCGGCGCCAGGCCGAGCAGATTCGCCGCGGCGGCCGCCGCGCCCAGGTGCCCGGTCGTGCCGGTGACATGCCAGCCCGCCTCGTAGTGCTCCGGTCCTGCCGCGAGCCCGACCCGGGTCTCCGTCTCGAATCCGGCGACGAACGCGGCCAAGGCCCGAGCGCCGCTGATCGGTACCTGCTCGGCCGACGCGAAGACCACCGGCCACACCGGCGCCGAACCGTGCACGGTCGTGCCACCGGGGTTGAACGTGTCGTCGTAGTCCTCGACGTGCGAGGCGAACCCGTTCACCAGAGCCGCGAACGGCGCCGAAGCCCGCTCGCGGCGGCCGATGAGCGTGGTGGTCCCGGGGCCGACGCGGCCGGCCACCCGCACCAGCGCCCCGGTTCCCGTCGCGGAGGCGCCCGCGAGCGCGCACGCCAGCCAGTCGATGAGCGCACGACGGGCCTCGTGCACCACCTGTTCCGGCAGGTCCTCGTAAGCCAGAGCCGACGCGAATGCCGCCAGCGACCGGGTCTCGTCCACTTTTTCGCTCTCCTGTCGGTCTTCCGTCACCGCGAAGCCAGCCCCAGCTGGTCCACCAGCTTCTTCAGCGAAGCCTGCTGCTGCGCCAGGTAGGTCCGGAACTGGTTCGCGTCCAGGAACTTGGTCACGTCACCGTCCGTCTCGGCGTACTTCTTCCAGTCCGGCCGCGTGCTCAGCTTCCGCAGCTGCTCCTGGTAGTAGGCCACGGTCTGCGCCGGCATGTCCGGCGGGCCCATGAACCCGCGGAACTCCTCGGGCAGGCCTTCGCTCGGCACGCCCTCTTCAGCCAGCGTCGGCACGTTCGGCAACGCTGCCAGCCGCTTGTCGCCGACCGCCCCGATCACGCGGATCGCGCCGGCCCGTACCTGCTCGCTGAAGTCGCCGGTGGACCCGATCATCATCTGGGCGTCGCCCCGCAGCAGCGACGCGATGCGCTGGCCGCTGTCGGAGAACGTCAGGAAGCTCCACTTCGTCTTGGTCCTCGACTGAAGTGCCTGTCCGGTCAGGGAATCTGTCGCGGTGACGGAGCCACCGACTTGCACGAGGCCGTCGGGGTGAGCCCGCGCGTCGGCGATGAAGTCGGCCGCCGTGTGGTACTTCGAGTCCGCTCGCACCGCCATCACTTGTGGCTCGACCAGCAGGCCGGCGATGGGCTGAACGTCGGAGACCGACACCGCGGCGCCGTCGAGGGTCAGCGGCGTGACGATCCACGTCGGCGTGATGGCCGCGATGGTGTCCTCACGGCCGCGCCGGCCCTTGAGGTACGACATCGCGCCGATGCCGGAGCCGGCGGTCTCGTTGCGGACCGGCCAGTTGGCGTCGATCAGCTTGTCGTCCTGGAGCATCTTCACGACCTGCCGGGCGAAGACGTCGCTGCCCCCGCCCGGACCGGTGTGGACCACGACCTCGGTCCGGCTCGGCACCCCGTTCGCGGAGTGCCGCTGCGCGATGCCGCAGCCGCTGAGGATCAGCGTCATCGCCGCGAGGCAGGCGCCCAATCTCAGGGAAGTGCGCATGGGATCTCCTTGTTCAGTGGGTGGCCACGGGCTGGGGCACCGCGGCCCGCGTGGCGCGGCGGCGGCGCCCGGTCACGGCGAGCGCGATGGCGGCCAGCACGGCCACGCCGAGGATCACCGCGGCGATCGGCCGTTGCACGAAGATCAGCGGGCTGTTCTTCGACAGCACCAGTGACTGGCGCACCGCGTTCTCCGCCATCGGCCCCAGCACGAAGGCCATCAGCATCGGCGCCGCGGGCACCCCCAGCTTCCGGAAGACGTAACCGACCACGCCGAACACGGCGAGCAGCGCGACGTCGAACATGGAGCTGCGGATGCTGTACACACCCACCACGGCCAGCACCAGGATCGCCGGGTAGAGCACCCAGTAGGGCACCTTCAGCAGCTTCACCCAGATCGGGATCATCGGCAGGTTCAGGATCAGGAGCGCGACGTTGCCGATGTAGAGGCTCGCGATCACCGGCCAGCCGATCTCCGGGTGCTCGGTGAAGAGCAGCGGCCCGGGCTGCAGGCCGTACAACAGCAGCGCGGCCAGCATCACGGCCGTGCTCGCCGTGCCGGGCAGGCCGAGGGTGAGCAACGGGATCATCGCGCC
Source organism: Amycolatopsis sp. NPDC005232 (assembly GCF_040607795.1). NCBI lineage: Bacteria > Bacillati > Actinomycetota > Actinomycetes > Pseudonocardiales > Pseudonocardiaceae > Amycolatopsis > Amycolatopsis sp. NPDC005232. The sequence continues at coordinate 155,691 of NZ_JBEXHL010000014.1, forward strand.
ACCGGACTCGGAGTTGTTCGCCGCCTCCGGCCCGGCCACGCCTTCCATGGCCCCCTTGCCGAACCGCTCCGGGGTCCGTGAGGTGCGCTTGACCAGCGTGTACGACAGGAAGGACGCGACGGTCGAGCCACCGCCGGGCAGCGCGCCGACGAGGAAGCCGAGCACCGAACCCAGCGTGATCGCGCCCGAGCTCTGGCGCAGGTCGGCTTTGCTGGGCAGCAGTTCGCGGAACTTGGACGGCATGGTGAACAGGGGCCGTCCGCTCGCCTTCTCCACGTTGACCAGCACCTCGGCGACGGCGAACAGGCCCACGGACAGCGTGATGAACTCGATGCCGTCCGACATCGTGACGCTGCCGAAGGTCAGCCGCTGCTGCCCGGTGAACAGGTCGATGCCCACAGTGGACAGGAGCAGGCCCAGCCCCATCGAGATGAAACCCTTCAACGGCGATTCACTGGCCATCATGATCACCAGCAGCAGCGCGAACACCATCAGCGCGGCGTACTCCGGCGGGCCGAAGTCCACGGCCAGCTTGGCCACGACCGGTGCCGTGAACGTCAATGCGACGACGCCGACTGTGCTGGCGATGAAGCCGGAGATCGCGGACATCCCCATCGCGGGTCCCGCGCGGCCCTTCTTCGCGAGTTCGTGGCCGTCCAGGCAGAGCACCACGGACGAGGGTTCAGTCGGGATGTTCAGCAGGATCGCCGTGGTCGATCCGGCGAACTTCGCACCGTGATAGATGCCGGCCATCAGGATCAGGCCGGTCGCCGGTTGGAGGCTCGTGGTCAGCGGCAGCAGGATCGCGAGCGTCGCGGGCGGGCCGAGCCCGGGCAGGATGCCGACGAGCGTGCCCACCACCACGCCGACCGCCACCCAGAACAGGTTCGTCGGGGTGAGCGCGGCGGCGAAGCCGTCGAGCAGGTTGTTCAAGGCGCCCATGGAACTCTCCTTTGAGACCAGCTGAGGGCAAGCAGGGCGGGATCAGACGGGGAAGAGAATCGACTCGGGCAGCTCGACTCCGAGCACGACCGAGAACAGCAGGTAGACCAGAGCCGGCACGAGCACGACCGCGAGCACCGGGCGGAACCCGCGGATGCGCTCCACCCCGAACACCAGGAAGGCGACCAGCGCGGCCATCGCGGGCGCGAAGCCGACCAATACGAGCAACGGAATCGAGACGACGAACGCCAGCCACACGGTGACCACCCGCCGGAACCCCCGTGGATCGACGGTCTCATCGTCTTCCTTCGGCTCCGCGCGCACCGGCCGGACGAGCGTCAGGACCGTCAGCCAGATCCCCAACACGACCAGCAATGCCGCGATCAGATCCGGGAACAACCCCGGCCCGGGCTGGCCGCTCTTACCGAACTTCGCGAGCCCGGCGGCGTCGACGAGCGCCGCCACCCCGACCGCCACGGACACGACCCCGAACACGACTTGCCCGATCGCGAAGCGGTCCAGGCGGGGCACGCCTTCAGGGTCGGCGGCTGTGGCCTCCGCGATCGCGGCGCCGGGCGGGGTGGTGACTTCCGCCGGCCCGCCGTCCGTCGCGACCGCCGCGGCGGTGCCCCGAGTCCGGGATTCACCGGGTTCTCCCGTCGCGGTGTCACGCGAACCCGCGGCTTCCGAATTCCCGCTGAAACCGGCACTTCCCCCACCTGTGGCGCCATCCGACGCCACAGCCTTCGGGCTTTCCGTCCCGTCGGCGATGCCCGCCGCGGCACTTCCCGGCGCCGCGGACCCGGAACCACCGGTGCCCGGACTTGGTGTGCCGCCGCCCTTTCTCACCGCCGGGGCGGCGTCGCGCGCCACCGCGGTCTCGGAACCACCGGCACCATCGGCCGCGCCCGCCACGACGGGCGCGGCCTCCGGGATTCCGGTGTCACCGGTGGCTGCCGGTGGGTCCGTCCTCGTCGGACGGTTCCCGTTCCGGCGGGCTCCCGGGCTGCGCTGCACAGGTTCCTCGCTGCTCACCGTGTTCTCGCCTTCGCTCGGTTGTGCTCGGACGGCTACCGGGGCGCCGACATCAGCGCGTACAGGCCGCGGCGGCCCGCCAGGGGGTCCTCGGCGGCGGTGAAGCCGTTGCGGGCCATGAGTGCCGCCTCCACACCCGTGGCGGCGGCACGGCCGACCTGCACGGCGCCGAGCGGAGAGCCGACGACGGACTGCAGGCCCGAGGCCTGGGTGGCGGCGATGCCGACGGCGTAGCGGAGCGCGGAGTCCCGCAGACCGAGCACGCGGGCGGCCGCCGCCGCTGCGCCGACGACGCCCGCGGTGGTTTCGAGGCACCAGCCGGCCGCGACGTGCTGGGGGCCGAGGGCATCGGCGACCGCCTGGGCGACCGTGGAGCCGGCGACGACCGCGTCGGCGTCGGCGTCGAGAGCGGCGGCCGCGGCCAGCGCCGCGGACCACTCGACTTCGGGCCGCAGATTCGCCGCCGCGGCGCCGAAGAGCCAGGCACGGCCCGTCGAGCGGGACGCCGAAGCGCCCAGCACGCCGCTCAACACCGGGTCCGGCGAGGCCGCCCGGACCTGTGCCAGTGCCCCGGCTGCCTTAGTGCGTGCCGTTTCGTCGACCGGTGCGTACACCAGTTCCAGCACCGCGTCCGTCCCGATCACTTCGCCACCTCCGGTCGCACTGCCTCGATCACCGCGTCGATCCCGGGCGCACCGGGAAGGCCGTCGACAGCCGCCTCGATCTTGCGGGCGGCGCCGGCGCCCAGCACCGGTTCGACCAGCCGGTCGACCTTGGTGAAGAGCTCTTCGTCGGTCAGCGGGCGGGCCATGCTGCCGCGCGCGTGTTCGATGTGGACTTCCACGGGCTCGGCACCGGCGCGCTCCACGCGGATCGTCGCCGAGTCACGGGGGCAGTCGGGGGTGGGCACGAGCTCGGTCAGCGCCCGCAGCCGGGTCACGTCCTCGTCGATCGCCCGCTCGTCGGAGAACTGCCGCAGCCCGACCTCGCCGTCGAGCAGACCGACCGCCGCGGCGTGCCGCGCGCTGAACCGCGCCTGCAGGCCGTCCGCGGGCTGCAACCGGCCCATCAGCTCCGGCACCAGTGGGTGACAGCTGATCCGCACAGCGGTGATCGCGCCCGGATCGCCGACGGCCGCGGAAGCGCCGATCGCCGCGTCGATCGCGGGATGCGCGACGATCCCGCACGGATACGGCTTGAACGCGTTGTACTCCAGCTCCCACGTGCCGGCCCAGTCGCGCCGCAGCTCGTCGTAGTCGGGCTCGGAGAACACCGGCAGCACCCCACCGGGTCCCAGCGGATCCTCGGGGGCGGTCAGCCCGGCGGCGGCCAGGCGGGCCGCGAAGACGCCCACCGCCGCGGCCTTGCCGGGGTGCAACGGTTTGGTCATGGAGCCGAACGCCTCGCGCTGGCCCAGCGTGCCGGTCGACGCGATCCCGAGAGCGTGACCGAGCTGGTCGGCGTCGAGCCCCAGCAGGTGCGCGGCGGCGACGGCCGCGCCGAACACGCCGCACGTGCCGGTGATGTGCCAGCCGTAGTCGTAGTGGCTGGGCGAGATCGCGACACCGATCCGCAGCTGCGCCTCGCACCCGAGGGCGAACGCCTCGAGCGCGGTCGCGCCGTCGGGCGTCGTTTCTGGCGCCAGCGCCAGCACCGCGGCGAGCACGGCCGCGCCGGGGTGGATCACCGTGGCGAGATGGGTGTCGTCGAAGTCGTCGAGGTGGGCGGCGGTGCCCACGACGTTCGCGGCCCACTCGGGGTCGAGCAGCTCCGCCCGCCCGGGGACGGGCACGGCACCGGCGGCGCCGAGCTCCTCCGCCGTGGCGAGCAGCGCCTCGACCGCGGGGGTCCGAGCTGCGCCGATCGCCGTGCCCAGCACGTTGAACAGACTGCGCCGCGCGGCTCGCGACACCGTTTCGGGCAGCGGAGCGTCCGCCGCCTTCCGCACGTTCGCGCAGAAGACTTGCGTTGTTACGAATGGCATGCGGCGAGCATTCCGCCCCGCCCGCGGCCGAACAACGCCAACCTCACGCCCCAATCATTGCGTTTTGCACAATGATCAAACGACGCTCCCCTGCGCCACCGCTACCTTCGCGAGCACTCGGACCATGGCGGCGACGGCCGACTTCTTCGGATGCGCCAGGAAGACCGTCCGGTGCCCGCTTTGGTCGTCGATCGGGATCCGCGTCACCCGGGGATGGTGGTGGTCGGCCATCCGGCCCGGCACCACGGACACCCCCAGACCGGCACCCACCATCGACTCGACGATGAACGGATCGCTGCCCTCGACCGCGATCCGCGGCACGAATCCGGCCCGGGCGCACGCGTTGGCCATGTGGGTGCGGCTGCTGGACCCGGCCGCCATCGCGACGAACGGCCGGTTCCGTGCCGTCCGCAGCGCCACCGAGTCGTGTGCCGCGAGCGGGTCGCCCGCCGGCACCGCGAGCAGCAACGGCTCGCTGAACAACGGCAGCACCACGATGTCGGGGTCGGTGGGCGGGGTGGAGCCGAAGATCACGTCGGCGTCGCCGCGCAGCAGGTGGGTCACCACCTCCGTCGCCGACGTCTGGTGGCAGCGGAACCGCAGGTCGGGATTCCGTTCCAGCACCTTCGCCAGCACCGTCGGCACGAACCCGAGGCCGAGCGAGTAGGTGTGCGCGATCCGCAGCACCTGCTGGGGACCGCCGGCTTCTTCCCGCGTCTTGGCGACGACGTCCGAGCGGGCCCGCAGCACCATGCTCGCCTCCTGCGCGAGGACGTGCCCGGCGTGCCTCAGCCGCACCCGTCGCCCGGCCTGTTCGACGAGCGCGACCCCGAGCTTGCGCTCCAGCCCCCGCACACTGCGTTGCACCGTCGCGGTGTTCAACCCCAGGTCCTCGCCGGCCTGGGCGAAGTGCTCGCGCCGTGCGAAGGCGATGAAAACCTCGAGGTCATGGAACGAAACGTCGTCGGCACCGTATATCACCCTCCCGTTCTACCTGCCCGGTGCCTCTCCGTCGCCGACCGGCACGATCCGGCGGGGTGGGCTCGCGCCGTCGCGAGCGGCCGCGCCGCGAAGGCGGAGACTCGCGCTAGGGCTTGCGAGCCCTCAGCTGCGCCGCCAGCGTCGCGAAGCCCGGGGGTTCCCAGGTCCACGTCTGGAGGTCGGTGAAGCCCGCCGCCGTGACTTCGGCGGCCAGGGCGTGGCGGGGGATGGGCAACCATTTCTCGTGGGCCGACAGCAGGAGCCGGCCACCGGGGCGCAGTACGCGGAACAGCTCGGCGAAGCCCGCCGCGCGGTCGTCCCAGAGCTGGACGTTGTTGACGCTGAGCACGGCGTCCACCGACGAATCGAGCGAGCCCGTGGCGGCCGCCGTGCCACTCCGCAGCTCCGCGCGGTCGCCGCAGCGTTCGTGGCACAGGGCGCGCATCTCGGGCGAAGGTTCGACGCCGATGGTCTTGCCGGCGACGCGGCTCGCGGCGTCGAGGCCGATGCCCGGGCCGGGGCCCACGACCAGCACGGTTTCGTCGGGTTCGAGGCGGGCCAGTGCCACGAGACGGCGTTCGGTGGCGGCGTTGGCGCGGGACATCAGCCGGCCGCCGACACGGCCCAAGAGGCCGCTGGGGTGGCCGAACGCCCGGTCGAGGGCGCTGTCCAAGGCGCTGTCGAACGCGCCCGGGGGAGGGTTTGGAGTGCTCATCCTTCGAGGTCACCACCAGCCCGGCGCGCTCGCATCGGGGATGACCCCCAACCGCACCCGGAGGTCCATGGGACGATAGGAAGCGGCCACCCCCGACCTTTCCCGAGGACCACACGAGTGACAGCGCCCAAGACGTTCGCCGACACCACCTTCACGCCGCCGGAACTGATCCGCAACTTCTGCATCATCGCCCACATCGACCACGGCAAGTCGACGCTGGCGGACCGCATGCTGCAGCTCACCGGCGTCGTCGAGGAACGGGCGATGCGCGCGCAGTACCTCGACCGGATGGACATCGAGCGTGAGCGCGGCATCACGATCAAGGCCCAGAACGTGCGCCTGCCCTGGCAGGTCCAGGGCCAGGATCACGTGCTGCACATGATCGACACCCCCGGCCACGTGGACTTCACCTACGAGGTCTCGCGCGCCCTGGAGGCGTGCGAAGGCGCGGTCCTGCTGGTCGACGCCGCGCAGGGCATCGAGGCGCAGACGCTGGCCAACCTCTACCTGGCGCTGGAGAACAACCTCCAGATCATCCCGGTGCTCAACAAGATCGACCTGCCCTCGGCCGACCCCGACAAGTACGCGGCCGAGCTCGCGCACATCATCGGCTGCGAGCCCACCGACGTGCTGCGCGTCTCGGCGAAGACGGGCGTCGGCGTCGGCGCGCTGCTCGACGAGGTCGTGCGCCAGGTCCCGGCGCCGGTCGGCGACGCGGACGCTCCGGCGCGCGCGATGATCTTCGACTCGGTCTACGACACCTACCGCGGCGTTGTCACCTACATCCGCGTGGTCGACGGCAAGATCACCCCGCGCGAGAAGATCCGCATGATGTCCACCGGCGCCACCCACGAGCTGCTGGAAGTCGGCATCATCTCGCCCGAGCCCAAGCCCAGCAAGGGCCTCGGCGTCGGCGAGGTGGGCTACCTGATCACCGGTGTGAAGGACGTCCGCCAGTCGAAGGTCGGTGACACGGTCACGTCCGAACGCCACGGCGCCACCGAAGCGCTGGCCGGCTACCGCGAGCCGAAGCCGATGGTCTACTCGGGCCTGTACCCGGTCGACGGTTCCGACTACCCGGAGCTGCGCGAGGCGCTGGAGAAGCTGCAGCTCAACGACGCGGCGCTGGCGTACGAGCCGGAGACGTCCGTGGCACTCGGCTTCGGCTTCCGCTGCGGCTTCCTCGGCCTGCTGCACCTGGAGATCACGCGCGACCGGCTCGAGCGCGAGTTCGGCCTCGACCTCATCTCCACGGCGCCCAACGTGGTCTACCGCGTGGTGCTCGAGGACCGCAGCGACATCGTGGTGACCAACCCGTCCGACTGGCCGACCGGGCTCAAGATCTCCGAGGTCCACGAGCCGGTGTCGAAGGTGAGCATCCTCGCGCCGAGCGAGTTCGTCGGCACGATCATGGAGCTGTGCCAGGGCAAACGCGGTGTGCTGCTCGGCATGGACTACCTCTCCGAAGACCGCGTGGAGCTGCGCTACAACATCCCGCTCGCGGAGATCATCTTCGACTTCTTCGACACGCTGAAGTCGCGCACGCGCGGCTACGCGAGCCTCGACTACGAAGAGGCCGGCGACCAGGTCGCCGAGCTGGTGAAGGTCGACATCCTGCTGCAGGGCGAGACCGTGGACGCGTTCTCGGCGATCGTGCACAAGGACGCGGCCTACACCTACGGCAACCGCATGGCCACGCGGCTGCGCGAGCTCATCCCGCGCCAGCAGTTCGAGGTGCCGATCCAGGCGGCCATCGGCGCGCGCATCATCGCGCGCGAGACGATCCGCGCGATCCGCAAGGACGTGCTCGCCAAGTGCTACGGCGGTGACATCTCCCGCAAGCGCAAGCTGCTCGAGAAGCAGAAGGAAGGCAAGAAGCGCATGAAGACCGTGGGCCGGGTCGAGGTGCCGCAAGAGGCCTTCGTCGCGGCTCTGTCCACTGAGGACAGCGGTAAGGCCAAGAAATAGCCGACGGCGAGCCCGCTCAGCGGCGGGCTCGCCGAGCGGGCTTCAGCGGTTGCCGATGATCTTCTCGGCCGAAACGAACACCGCGACGCGGCGCTCCTCGGCCATCACGCGGTCGTACTCGGCCCAGTCGTTGTGGGTTCCGGTGGCGGCCTTGAAGACGTCGCGCAGCAGCGTCGGCAGGCCGGCCGGGTCGAAGGCCGCGTCGGGGTCGTCGGGGCCGATGAGGTGGGTTTTCCCGGTCACCGACACCCAGTCCCAGCCGCGGCGGAACGTGAGCGTCGCGTGGCCGGTGGTGCGCAGCAGCTTGAGCTTGTGGGCCCCGCCCATCGCCACGAGGGCGATGCCGGGTTTGCCGGTCACCGGGTCGTCGAAGACCCCGGCGTTGACGACGGACGAGTGCACCGTCCCGTCGGCGCGGGTGGTCGAGATGGTCGCGAGGCCGTTCTCCTGCAAGGACAGCGCGCGGACGTGCTCCAGATCGGCGGTCATGCCGCACATTAACGCCGTGGCGGGTGTGTGTCTTCCCCGCTCGCCCACCGGGGCGCGCCACTAGGCTCGGCGCATGTTCGATGATCTCGAGTTCCCCGTGATCGTGGCGCCGATGGCGGGCGGCCCCACGACACCTCAGCTCATCGCGGCGGTCACGGCTGCGGGCGGCTTCGGCTTCCTCGCCGCGGGGCACCTGTCGGCGGAGACGCTGGAGGCGAAGATCGCCCACACCGCCGACCTCACCGGCGGGAAGTTCGGCGTGAACCTGTTCGTGCCGGGCAGCCGCTCGACCATGGACGTCACCGACCACCGCGAGCGGATGCTCACCGAGGCCCTGCGCTACGGCGTCGAGCCGGGCGAGCCGATCTGGGACGACGACGAGTACCCCGCGAAGCTCGACGCGGTCGTGCGCCACCGCGTGCCGCTGGTGTCGTTCACGTTCGGCGCGCCGACTTCGGCCGAGGTACACCGCGTCCACGAGGCGGGCGGCAAGGTGGCGGTCACCGTCACCAATCCCGAGGAAGCCGACCTTGCGGCGGCTCGGGGTGCCGACGCGCTCGTGGTGCAGGGCTTCGAAGCGGGCGGGCACCGCGGCTTGTTCACCGACAACGCGTCGAACCCGGCCGGCGGCGAGCAGTACGGCCTGCTCGCCCTGCTGCGGCTGATCTCCGCGCGCACGAGCCTGCCGCTGGTCGCCACGGGCGGGCTGGTGCACGGTGCCGACGTGGCGGCCGTGCTGGCGGCCGGTGCGTCGGCGGCCCAGCTGGGCACGGCGTTCCTGCAGACCACGGAGGCCGGCACACCGTCCGCGCAACGCCGGGCACTGGCGGAGGCAGGCCGGCTGACGGCGTTCACGCGCGCCTTCAGCGGCCGTCCGGCGCGGGGCATGGTCAACCGCGTGCTGAGCGACCTCTCGGCCCACGCGCCCGCCGCGTACCCGCAACTGCACCACATCAGCAAGCCCATCCGCGCGGCCGCCGCGCGCGCCGACGACCCCGAGGCGATGTCCCTCTGGGCCGGACAGACCTACCCCCTCGCTGACGACGGGTCCGCCGCATCGGTGGTTGAACGCCTGCGCGCGGAAGCCAAGGCAGCGGCCGCTCGCCTCGACCGCCTGGGCTGACAGCACCCAGCTCCCCAATGCGGCGTTCGGTGCGCTCAACGCAACCAACGCCACATTGGGGTGCTTTCCCCGCCGCACCCTCCGAGATCTCAGTCCGAAGTGGACTCCCGATCGGTGTCGTCGCCGCGCGCCAACACCGAATGCCGACGGCTGTACCCGAAATACACACCCATCCCGATCACGAACCAGATCGCGAACCTCAACCACGTCTCCGGCTTCAGGAACGTGATCAGCCAGATCGAGAACACCACCCCGATGATCGGCACCACCGGCATCCCCGGCGTCCGGAACGTTCGCGGCAGGTCCGGCCGCTTGTACCGCAACACGATCACCGCGATGCACACCACCACAAACGCCAGCAAAATGCCGATGTTGGTCAGCTCCGCGGCCTCGCCGATGGGCAGGAACCCGGCGATGATCGCCGACGCCACACCGAGGATCCACGTGGTGCGTGTGGGCACCTTGCGCACCGGGTGCGTCTTGCCGAACCACTTCGGCAGCAGGCCGTCGCGGCTCATGGAGTAGCCGACGCGCGTGGCGCCGAGCAGGAAGGTGAACAGCACGGTGAGGATGCCGATGATGGCGCCGACCGCGATCACCGCGCCCAGCCAGCCCAGCCCTACCGAGGCGAACGCGCTCGAGAACGCCGCCTCCGGGTCGATGTCCTTGAAGTTCACCATTCCCGTGAGCACGAGGCAGGCGAGCACGTACAGCACCATCGAGATCGCGAGCGAGTACAGGATCGCCTTCGGCATGTGCTTCTGCGAGTCCTTCGACTCCTCGGCCGCGGTCGACATGGCGTCGTAGCCGAAGACGGCGAAGAAGACCGTGGCCGCACCCGTGAATGCGCCGCTGACACCGAAGGGGAAGAAGTTGCTGTAGTTGCCCGTCTTGATGTGGAAGGCGCCGACCACGATCACCAGCACCACGAGCGCGACCTTCAGGTACACCAGCAGTGTCTCGAACCGCGCCGCGTTTTTCATGCCCTGGTTGAGGATGAACGCGATGAGCAGGCACAGCACCACGGCGAACAGGTTCACCACGTACGAACCGTGCGCCACGCCTTCGGGCTCAGTGCCGGGCGCGCCTGACATCCACTGCGGCAGCGAGACGTGTAGGAAGCCCAGCAGGTCGTTGAAGTAGCCGGAGATGCCGATGGCCACCACCGCCACGATCGCGGTGTACTCCAGCAGCAGGTCCCAGCCGATGAACCAGCCGACGATCTCGCCCAGTACTGCGTAGCCGTAGGTGTAGGCCGAGCCGGCGCGCGGGATCAGCCCGGCGAACTCCGCGTACGAGAACGCCGCCGCCGCGCTCGCGATACCCGCGATGAGGAACGAGATCAGCACGGCGGGGCCGGCCGTCTGGTTGGCCACCGCGCCCGCCAGGGAGAAGATCCCGGCACCGATGATGCCGCCGACACCGATCGCCGTCAGCTGGCGCAGCCCCAGTGTGCGTTGCAGGCCGTCACCGCCGCTCTCGATCGTCTCGATCGGTTTGCGCCGGAAGATGCCGGACCCTGTTCCCAGGCTGCGCGGAGCGGACATCGATGTCTCCTCATACGTTGTGAGCCGAGCCCGGGTCACGGGCTCTGGCAGCGCACCGTACTAGGCCGTGTCCGCTGTGTCACCGATCTTCCGAAGCGGGCGGGATCTCAGCCCGCCACCGTGTCCTCCGCGGCTTGCGAAGCGGCGCGGGCCGGGCGTTTCACGTCGCCGGAGCGGACGGCGCCGGCGGCGAAGAAGGTGAGGAGCTCGGCGATCTCGGGCGGGTCGTCCAGCTGGGGGCAGTGGCCCCAGTCTTCGCGGACGAGCAGGCGGCTGTGCGGCACGAGGGTGTGCAGGCGGCGTCCGGCGGCCGAGGACACGAGCTTGTCCTTGCCACAGGCCACGACCAGGAGCGGGACGTGCACGCGGTCGAGCTGGTAAGCGTCGGCGAGCTCGGTGACGAGCTGGCGCGCCTGCTCGAGGCGGGAGGTGGTGGCGCGGTAGTCGGGGAAGAGCGTGGTGAAGCGGCTTACCTGGCCGGCGTCGGCGGTGCCCGCGTCGGCATACAGCAGGCGGGGTACGACCTGTTCGGCGACCGCGCGGACCAGGAAGCCAGGCACGGGCAGGGGGAGCGCGGAGTACAGCCGCAGCGGCAACGGGTTGCGCGCGACGGTACGGACGAGCCACGAGTCGACGAAGCCGGGCGCGGCGATCGACACGACGCCGACGAGCGGCAGCCGGGGGTTCTGTGCCGCGCGCAGGCCGAGCGTGCCGCCGAGGGAGTTGCCGGCCAGCACCACGGGTCCGAGCACGGCCTGCTCGCGCACCACGGCGGCGGCGAACGCGTCGAGCTGGGGGAGCATGGGGCCCGGGCGCAGGGGCTGGGCGTCGCCGAAGCCGGGCAGGTCCACGGCGACGGCCGCGATGCCTGCGGCGGCGAGCTCGGCCAGCACGGGACGCCAGGTGTCGGCGCTGTCGCAGTAGCCGTGGAGAAGAACGAGCCGGGGTGCGCGGGGCTTCTCGGTGCCGCGCTTGCGCGACCGCTTGGGCGCCTCGGCTTCCACCACCGGCGGACCGACTTCGAGCACCCGCGTCCGCACTCCGGCGAAGCGCCGGAAGGTGACCCGGACGGGATCCGGTTCGCTGCTGGGCCGGCCGCCCCGGACAGCGGGTGCGGGCCGCTTCGATGCGGTCATGTCTACAGGTTAACCGTTCAAGGTCGAGTTCTGGTCGAACTTTGGGGGTAACAAGCCGATTGCGAACTCGGGGTGTTGACGGTTAACGGAATGCGGCGTAAAAGCACCGGCCTGGGCTGATCCGTGACGGAAAAGCCCAGGCCGGAGGAGTTCTGTCGACTCAGCGGGTGAAGACGATCTTGCCCGCGGTCTCGCCGTCGAGCATCGCGCGGAAGCCCGCTTCGGCTTCGGCGAGCGGCAATTCGGTCCCGATCCGGGGCTTGATCCCCTTGAGATCGAGATAGCTGAGCATGTCGGCCAGCTCGTCGCGCGTGCCCATGGTCGAGCCGGCGACGCGCAACTGCAGGAAGAACACGCGCTGCAGGTCCGCGGACGGGTCCGGGCCGCTCGTGGACCCCGACACCACCACGATGCCGCCCGGCTTGAGCGACTTCAGGGTGTGCGCCCACGTGGCCTTGCCCACGGTCTCGAACACCGCGTCGACGCGCTCGGGCAGCCGGGCGCCGGACTCGAACGTCTGGTGCGCGCCGACGCTCTCGGCCACCGCGCGCTTCTCCTCGCTGCGGCCGGTCACCCACACGCGGAAGCCCGCCGCGCGCCCGAGCGCGATGAGCGCCGTGGACACGCCGCCGGAGGCGCCCTGCACCAGCATCGTCTGGCCGGGGCGCAGGCCGGACTTCACGAACAGCATCCGGTACGCGGTGAGCCAGGCCGTGCCCATCGTCGCCGCTTCGGGGAAGGTGAGGTCGGCCGGCTTGGGCACCGCGTTGCGCGCGGGCACCACGACCTGCTCGGCGAACGTGCCCTGGTGCTTCTCGGTCAGCAGGGTGCGTTTCGGGTCGAGCGTGTCGTCGCCTTGCCAGCCCGGCGCGTTGACGACGGAGTGGAGGACGACCTCGGTGCCGTCGTCGAGCGTGCCGGCACCGTCGCAGCCCAGGATCATCGGGAACTGGTCGGGCTTGATGCCGACGCCGCGCAGTGTCCACAGGTCGTGCATGTTGAGGCTGGCGGCCTTGACGTGCACCCGGACCCAGCCTTCGGGCACCTCGGGCTCGGGCCGCTCGCCGGCGACGAGAGAGTCGAGCGGGGCCTCGGCGTTGGGTTCCTTCGCGTATACGGCGAACATGGCAGCAACCTACCGCCCCTGGGCGCGCCGACGCAGCCTGGCGCGCGTAGGCTCACACTCGTGTTCAACGGGCTGGCTGACTGGTGGGACGGGGTCGAGCTGTGGCTCGCCCAGGCTTGGTTCCCCGTCCAGTTCGTGCTGGTCATGGTCGTGCTGGTACCGCTGTGCCTGCTCTTCGCGTGGGTCATCGACAAGCTCGTGGGCCGCTTCGCCCGCTGGTTCGGCCCGGCCCGCGACGACGACAACCCGCCCTCTTAGGCTCACTCCCCATGGTCAACCGTAGGCGGATCACCGCCGCACTCGTCGGTCTCCTCGTGCTGGTGCTCGCGGGCTGGCTCGTGAAGGAGAACGTCGGGGACTCGTCCTCGTCGGCCCCCGCCACGCCGAGCACCTCCGCCCCGGCCGGCGCTTCGGGCGTCGCCGCGAAGCTGCCCGGCGGCGACTCCGGGTTGCCGGTGAAACCGTTGTCCGGCTTGCCCTCGCAGGCACGCGACACGTGGAAGCTGATCGAGGCGGGCGGGCCGTACCCCTATCCGCGCAACGACAACGTCGTGTTCGAGAATCGTGAGAAAGTGCTGCCGCGGAAGCAATCCGGTTACTACCACGAGTTCACGGTGACCACGCCGAAGAGCCCCGACCGCGGCCCGCGCCGCCTGGTCACGGGGCAGGCCAAGGAACTGTTCTACACCGGCGACCACTACGCGTCGTTCGTCGTCGTGGACCCGAGCCGGTGACGCCGGCCGACGAGGCGAAGGCCGCCGCGGACGAGGCCTTCGCGCGGGGCGCGTATCCCCACCTGGTCAACGGCGGCACGGTGGACAAGGCCTCCACGCTCGACGCGATCGCGAAGGCGATGTCCTTTCCGGACTACTTCGGCCGCAACCTCGACGCGTTGTACGACATGCTCACGGACCTGTCGTGGCTGCCCGCGGGTGAGCACGTGCTGATCTGGAGCGGCTCGGAAGCCTTGCGCCAGGCCGAACCGAAGAACTACCTGGCGATCCGCAGCGTGCTGTCCGACGCTCAGCGGGCGCTCGGCCCGGTGGACGGCAAAGCGGGTTCCTGGCAGCTGACGGTCGTTCTCGCCAACTCGTAACACGCCCCAATGCGGCATTGGGTGCGTTGAGCGCAACCAATGCGGCGTTCGTTGCGTTCAGCGCACCGAACGCCACATTGGGGTGCTTCAGTCTTCGGGGACCCAGTTCGGCTTGCGCTTCTGGGCGAAGGCGAGAATGCCTTCCTGGCCTTCCTCGCTGGCGAAGAACCCGGCGGACAGCTCGTTCATCGCCGCGAAGCCTTCCGACGGCGTGGCCGGACGTGGCTTGCTCAGCAGGGTTTTGGTCGCTGCCAACGCCTTCGGACCGCCGAGCGTCAGCGACTTCAGGTACCGCTCCACGGTCTCGTCGAGCTCGGTGGCGGGCACGGCGGCGTTGAGCAAGCCGATCTCCACGGCCCGCTGCGCGTCGAACACGTCGCCGGTGAGGAACAGCTCGTGCGCGGCGCGGGGGTTCAGCCGCGGCAGCACCGTCAACGAGATCACGGCCGGGATCACGCCGATGCGGACCTCGGAGAACGCGAACGTCGCCTCGGGTACCGCGACCGCGATGTCGCACGCGGCGACCATGCCGATGCCGCCGGCGCGGGCGGGGCCGGCCAGGCGCGCGACCACGGGCTTCGGGCTGGTCCAGAGCTGCTCGAGGATCTTCGGGAACTCGTTCACGCCCTGGTCACCGGTCCCGGCGCCGCGCGCCTCCTTGAGGTCCATGCCGGCGCAGAAGACCGGGCCGGTGTGCGTCAGGAGCACCACCCGCACGGCGTCGTCGGCGACGGCCTTGTCCAGCGACCCGGAGAGCTCGCGGCGCAGCTGCGCGGACAGGGCGTTGCGGTTGTGAGGGGAGTCGAGGGTGATCGTGGCGGTGCCGCCCACCACGTCGTAGTGCACCAGTTCGTCAACCATGGCACCACAATCGCACACGGGCCGGAGGAGGGGCCTGTGACGTGCGTCGGGGGCCGCCGCGATGGGGGCGGCCCCCGACAGTGTTCAACCTCCGGCGGGTCAACCTCCGGCGGGTCAGCCGATCGTGGTGGTCGTGAAGATCGGGCTAGGCGACGGGAAACACGCGGTCGGCGCCGAGATGTCGATCAGCTGGTTGACCACGGCGGTGAAGGTGAGGCCGGGGTCGGCATAGCTGGAGCCGGCCAGCTTCGTCTCGATGGTGCCGGACGCGCCCGCCGTGAGGTGCACGGTCACGGTCGGCAGCTCGAACGTCGCGCCGCCCGCGATCGGGCCCGGGAACGACAGCGTGGCGACGCCGCCGGCCACCGTGAGCTTCGGCGCCGTGGAGCCGAGGCCCGAGCCGCCCGCGAGGTCGGCGCCGACGAACGTGGAGTTCGCCGGCACGGGGATCTTCAGGGCGAAGTCCTTGATCTGCTTGACCTTGTAGCTGCTCACGGTGGCCGGCACGGAGTTCGCCGCCGGGTCGACCACGACGTCGAGTGCACCACCGGGGGCGACGGTCGCGGGCGCCGTCACGTCGGCGTCCTGGGTGAGGCTGACCTGCTGCGGGCCGACGATCGGCGCGTCGGCCTGACAGTCGAACGAGACGGTGGTGGCCGCCGAGGCGGGGACGGCGAAACCGAGCACGCCGACGGCGGCGAGCGCGGCCACGGGAACGATCTTGCGCAGGGCTGACTTCATGTGCTCCACCTGTTTCCGGTGCGAGGACGGGGGGAAGTCGCGCGACGCTTAGATAGTTACCGGCGAGTCACGTAGCTCGTCAAGAATTTCCCGTTCCCATGCGCGGACGGTGAAGATCTGGCAACCAGTGCCACCCAAAACGCGTATCGGATTCATCTTTATGCGCTGACCTGCGCAGGAGCGTGCTACTAAAGCGGTATCCGGGTCACGACGTCCGCGTAGCGGTGCAGCACGGCGGCGGCCACGCGCGGGTCGGTGCCCAGCGGTTCGGCGACGAACACGGCGCGGTCGGCCTCGCGGGCGTGCACCGCGATGCGGTCCGGCAGCAAGCCGGGCGCGAGGAACCACGACGCGACGGCGATCCGCTGCACGCCCCGCGTCCGCAGCCGCGCCACGGCGGCGGGCACGTCGGGCTGCGCCGCGCTCGCGAACGCCTCCGTGACCGGCAGCCCCAGCTCGCCTTCCCAGCGGGCGGCCAGGTCGGCGACGGCCGCGTTGGCTCCGGCGTTCGACGAACCGACGGCGCTCACCACGACCCCGTCGCCGTGGCCAAGGCCGGCTCCGGACAGCCGGTCGAGCGCGACGCGTTCCAGCACCGGGTCGACGCCCAGGACGTCGGACACGCGCACGTCGAACCCCGGGCACTCCGCCCGGACCTCGGCCACGAGCGCGGGCAGGTCCACGCGTGCGTGGAACGCGCTGCCGAGCAGGAGCGGCACCACGACGGCGGCGCGGTGCCCCTGTGTGTAGAGGCGCCGCAGGACATCGGTGACCCGTGGTTCGGAGAGGTCCAGGAAGGACTCGTAGACCTCGATCCCCGGTGCCTGCGCGCGCACGCGCTCCACGAGCCCCCGCACGGTCGCGGCCGAGCGGGGGTCGCGGCTGCCGTGCGCGACGGGGACGAGAGGAGCTGTCACGGGAACCGTTCGCCGATCAGCCCGGCGGCGAGCGTGTCGCCGTCCTTCGGGTCGATGACGAGGAACGCGCCCGTGCGGGGGCTGTCGGTGTAGTCGTCCACGCCCAGCGGTTCGGCCAGGCGCAGCTCCACTCGGCCGATGTCGTTGAGGTCCAACGAGTCCGGATCGTCCACACTGGACAATGTCTGCTCGTCGAAGCGGGCGGTGAGCTCGGTGACGATCGCCTGGACCGTGCGCGTGCCGTGCTTCACGAGCACGCGCGCGCCCGGCTTGAGCTGCTTCGACGAGAGCCAGCACAGTGTCGCGGTGAGCTCGTCGGTGACGCGGGGCTGACGGTCGGCCGTGGCGATGAGGTCGCCGCGGGAGATGTCGAGGTCGTCGGCCAGCAGCAGGGTCACGGACGTGCCGGCGCCCGCCTCGTCCAGCGGCCCGTCGGCGGTGTCGATGCGCTCGACCGTGCTGCGCAGCCCGGCGGGCAGCACCACGATCTCGTCGCCCGGGCGGATGGTGCCGGCGGCGATCTGCCCGGCGTAGCCGCGGTAGTCGAGGTACTCGGGCGTGCGCGGCCGGATCACGTACTGCACCGGGAAGCGGAACGCCGCCTCGTGCGGGTCGGGCGCGGCGGGCACGGTCTCGAGGTGCTCCAGCAGCGTCGGGCCGTCGTACCAGGGGGTGCGCTCGGATGTGGTGGCGACGTTGTCGCCTTCCAGTGCGGAGACGGGGATGGTGACGACGGTGCCGTGGTCGTAGCCCAGGGATTCGGCGTGGGCGGCGAATTCCTTGGCGATCACGGAGAACGTCTCCTCGTCGTAGTCGACGAGGTCGATCTTGTTCACCGCCAACACCAGCCGCGGCACCCCCAACAGTGCGAGCACCGCGGCGTGGCGGCGGGTCTGTTCCACGACGCCCTTGCGCGCGTCGACCAGCAACACCGCCAGCTGCGCGGTCGAGGCACCGGTGACGGTGTTGCGCGTGTACTGCACATGCCCCGGCGTGTCGGCCAGCACGAACGAACGCCTCGGGGTGGCGAAGTAGCGGTAGGCGACGTCGATGGTGATGCCCTGCTCCCGCTCGGAACGCAGCCCGTCCACAAGCAGCGACAGGTCCGGAGTGGACAGTCCCTTGTCCACCGACGCGCGGGTGACGGCGTCGAGCTGGTCGGCCAGCACCGACTTCGTGTCATACAACAGCCGCCCGACCAGAGTGGACTTGCCGTCGTCGACGCTGCCCGCAGTGGCGAGCCTCAGCAGCGAACTCATCAGAAGTAGCCTTCCCGCTTGCGGTCTTCCATGGCCGCTTCCGACATCCGGTCATCCGCCCGGGTCGCACCACGCTCGGTCAGCCGCGACGCGGACACCTCGGCGATCACCTCCGCCACGGTCACTGCCGTCGACTCGATCGCACCCGTGCACGAGCCGTCGCCCACGGTGCGATAGCGCACCGACAGCTCCCGCACCTGTTCCTCGGCCCGGGGTCCGCCCCAGGGGCCTTCGGCCAGCCACATACCGTCGCGCTGATACACCTCGCGCCGGTGGGCATAGTAGATCGACGGAAGATCGACCTTCTCCCGCGCGATGTAGTTCCACACGTCCGCTTCGGTCCAGTTGGACAGCGGGAACACCCTCACCTGTTCACCGGGACGGTGCCGGCCGTTGTAGAGGTTCCACAGCTCCGGGCGCTGCCGACGCGGCTCCCACTGCCCGAAGGAGTTACGCAGACTGAAGATCCGCTCCTTCGCCCGCGCCCGCTCCTCGTCACGGCGGCCACCGCCGAACACCGCATCGAACTTGTTCGCCGCGATCGTGTCCAGCAACGGCGTCGTCTGCAACGGATTGCGCAGACCGTCGGCGCGCTCCTCGAGACGGCCGTCGTCGATCCACTCCTGCACCTTGGCCACCACCAGACGCAGCCCGTACTTCTCCACGACACGGTCGCGGAACTCGATCACCTCGTCGAAGTTGTGCCCGGTGTCCACGTGCAGCAACGGAAACGGCACCGGCGCCGGCCAGAACGCTTTGATCGCCAAATGCAGCAGCAGCGTCGAGTCCTTACCCCCGGAAAACAAGATCACCGGCCGGTCGAACTCACCCGCCACCTCACGGAAGATGTGAATGGCTTCGGACTCGAGGGCGGCCAGGTTGTCGCTTGCGATCGCGGTGGGGGCGTCCAGGGGGGCTTGCCCCCGGGCCGGGGTCTGGGGCTCGGCCCCAGAGGACACAGTCAGGGTGGTCATCGGTCCTTCTGTGTTCGCCATCAGCCGTGCAGTCCGCACTCGGTCTTCGACTGGCCGGCCCAGCGGCCGCTGCGCGGGTCCTGCCCGGCCTCGACCTTCGCCGTGCACGGCGCGCAGCCGATGGACAGATAACCCACCGACACCAACGGGTTTTCGAGCACGCCGTGGTCGTGGATGTAGCCGTTGAACTCGTCGTCGGTCCACGCGGCGAGCGGGTTGACCTTCACCAGGCCGTTGCGCTCGTCCCAGGTGACGATCGGGGTGTTCGCGCGCGTCGGCGCGTCCACACGGCGCACACCGGTGACCCACGCCGAGTACTTCGCCAGCGTGTCGCGCAGCGGCACGACCTTGCGCAGGAAACAGCACTGGGTGGCGTCGCGCTCGAAGAGGTTCTTGCCGTACTCGGCGTCCTGCTCGGCCACGCTCTGCTCGGCCTGCGCGTTGACGATCGTCACGTCGGGGTACACGGTCTGCACGGCGTCGCGCGTGCCGATCGTTTCCGGGAAGTGGTACCCGGTCTCGAGGAACAAAACGTCCACATCGGACTTGACCTGGGTGGCCAGGTCGATGAGCACGGCGTCCTGCATGTTCGACGCGACGATGAAGTCGTCGCCGAACTGCTCGACCGTCCAGCGCAGGGCTTCGGTCGCCGTGGCCTGGGCCAGCTCTTTCTCCGCGCGTTCGGCCAGGGTCCGGTAGTCAGCTGTGGCCGTCATCCGAGCGTCTCCTCCGGTAGGGACAGTCCGTGGAACTTCACCGAGAATCCGCGCCGGCACGCACCGCAGAGCCAGCCGCCGTCTTCGGCGGGGCGCAGGTCCTCGTCACCGCAGAACGGGCAATAGTAGGGCACCGCTCGTTCCGTCGAGGTCACTGCAGCAGGCTCTCGTCGGCGCGCCCGACCCACTGCGCGAAACGCTCGCCGGGCTCACGGCCGTCGAGGTAGGCGCGAACCACGCGCTCGACGTAGTCGACCAGCTCGTCGGCGACGACCTTGTGCCCCCGCAGCTTGCGGCCGAACCCGGCGTCGAGGCCGAGACCGCCGCCGAGGTGCACCTGGAACCCCTCGACCTGGCGGCCGTCGGCGTCGGTGACGATCTGGCCCTTGAGCCCGATGTCGGCGGTCTGGATGCGGGCGCACGAGTTGGGGCAGCCGTTGAGGTGCACGCTGACGGGGTTCTCCAGATCGCCCTGGACGTCGGCGAGGCGCTTCTCGAGGTCGGTCACCAGCGCCAGCGCGCGGGCTTTCGTCTCGACGATCGCGAGCTTGCAGAACTCCAGCCCGGTGCACGCCATCACGCTGCGCCGCCACGGCGAGGGCTTGGTGTGCAGGCCCAGCTCCTTCAGCTCCGTCTCCAGGCCCGGGACCTCGGCCTCGGGCACGTCGAGGACCACGAGCTTCTGCTGCGGGGTCAGGCGCACGCGCTGGGACCCTGCGCGTTCGGCGGCCTTGGCCACGGCCAGCAGCGTCTCGCCGTTCACGCGGCCGGCGACGGGCGCGGCGCCGACGTAGAACTTGCCGTCGACCTGCTTGTGCGCGCCGACATGGTCGATCGGGGCGGGCGGGACCTCGGGTGCGGGGCCGTCGAGCAGCGGGCGCTTGAGGTACTTCTCCTCCAGGACCTCGCGGAACTTCGCGGCGCCCCAGTCCTTGACCAGGAACTTGATGCGGGCGCGCGAGCGCAGGCGGCGGTAGCCGTAGTCGCGGAAGACGCTGATCACGCCTTCCCACACGTCCGGCACCTCGTCGCGCGGAACCCAGGCGCCGAGGCGCTGGCCGATCATCGGGTTGGTGGACAGGCCGCCGCCGACCCAGACGTCGAAGCCCGGGCCGTGCTCGGGGTGGTTAACGCCGACGAACGCGACGTCGTGGATCTCGTGCGCCACGTCCTGCTGACCCGACACGGCGGTCTTGAACTTGCGCGGCAGGTTCGCGTACTGCGGGTCGCCGATGTAGCGGCGCTTGATCTCCTCGATGGCGGGGGTGCCGTCGATGATCTCGTCGGCCGCGATCCCGGCGACGGGCGAGCCCAGGATCACGCGCGGGCTGTCGCCGCACGCCTCCATCGTGGTCATGCCCGCGTTCTCGAGCTTCTGCCAGATCGTGGGGACGTCCTCGATCCGGATCCAGTGGTACTGGATGTTCTGCCGGTCGGTGATGTCGGCGGTGCCGCGCGCGTGCGTCTGCGAGATCTCCGCCAGCACGGCGAGCTGCTGCGTGGTGAGCAGGCCGCCGTCGAGGCGCACGCGCATCATGAAGTAGCGGGCGTCCAGCTCTTCGGGCTCGAGCGTGGCCGTGCGGCCACCGTCGATGCCTTCCTTGCGCTGGGTGTAGAGGCCGAACCAGCGGAAGCGGCCGCGCAGGTCACCCGGGTCGATCGAGTCGAAGCCGCCACGGGCGTAGATGTTCTCGATGCGTGCGCGGGCGTTGAGCGGGTTATCGTCTTTCTTCGACCGCTCGTTGGGGTTCAGCGGCTCTCGGTAGCCGAGCGCCCACTGTCCCTCGCCGCGCTTCTGCCGCGGCCGGCTCTTCGCGGGGGTTTCGCGCGTGGGTGAGGCCATGAGGAGTCCTCCGGTTAGTGGCTCCGGGCGCCGTTCCGGTTGTGCCGCTTCGTGGCGGGCAACGGGGATCGCGGCGGGTCCGGCGCCTGCGGTCCAGATGTGGTGGGCTGGGGTCGGGCGTCGGGAGTCAGCGGGCAGGCCGGCAGAGCGCGCTCGCGACCCGCAGAAGGTCGACGTGGCGGCGCGCCACGAGAAGGACACCGGCAGGACTCACCGGCCCAGATAACCACGCCTTCAGAACGTGGTTCAAACGCGTCCGGATGGTGGGAGGGCCTTGTCGGGGGGCTTGCGCGTGGGTCGCCGGTGTGGGTGAGCGGGCTCGCTGCCTGCGGTTTTGCGGCGCGGCGTGGATGCTCTGGGCGGCTCCTCGGCCGTGGTTCGGGCCGGGTGGGGTGCCGGTGTGGTTCGTTCGGCCGCCGAACTTCCGCCCGGGTGGCCCGGGGCCGGGGGAACACCGGCTCAGGGCGAGGGACAATGGACGTCGTGCCTGACGTAGCCGAACTGCCTGCCGAGACCGGATTGCCCGAAAGCGCCCTGAAGGGGCTGGGGCGGCGGCCGTTCGGCGTCTACGTGCACGTGCCGTTCTGCGCGACGCGCTGCGGGTACTGCGACTTCAACACCTACACCGCCGGTGAGCTGGGGTCCGCGGCGTCGCCGAAGTCGTGGCTCGACGGGTTGCGCAGCGAGCTGGACCTGGCCGCGCGGGTGCTGGGGGAGCCGCCCGCGGCCGACACGGTGTTCGTGGGCGGGGGCACGCCGTCGTTGCTGGGGGCCGACGGGCTGGCGGAGGTGCTGGACGTCGTGCGCGGCGCGTTCGGGCTGGCGCCGGGCGCCGAGGTGACGACCGAGTCCAACCCCGAGTCGACCTCGCCGGAGTTCTTCGAGCGCATCCGGGCGGCCGGGTACACGCGGGTGTCGCTGGGGATGCAGTCGGCCGCGAAGCACGTGCTGCAGGTGCTCGACCGCGTGCACACGCCCGGCCGGCCCGTGGACGCCGCGCGCGAGGCCAGGGCCGCCGGGTTCGAGCACGTGAACCTCGACGTGATCTACGGCACCCCCGGCGAGCGCCCGGAGGACCTGCGGGCCTCGCTCGACGCCGTGCTGTCCGCGGGCGTGGACCACGTGTCGGCGTACGCGCTGATCGTGGAGGAGGGCACCGCCCTCGCCCGCCGCGTGCGCCGCGGCGAGCTGCCCGCGCCCGACGACGACGTGCTCGCCACCGATTACGAGATGATCGACTCCGTGCTCTCGGCCGCAGGCCTGCGCTGGTACGAGGTGTCCAACTGGGCCACGGACGACGCGGCCCGCTGCCGGCACAACCTCGGCTACTGGCAGGGCGGCGACTGGTGGGGCGCGGGCCCCGGCGCGCACAGCCACGTGGGCGGCGTGCGCTGGTGGAACGTCAAGCACCCGGCCAAGTACGCGTCGCGGCTTGCCGAGGGAAGCAGCCCGGAAGCCGGCCGTGAGCTGCTTACCGAATCCGACCGCCACCTCGAACGCATCATGCTCGAACTCCGTGTCGCGGAAGGACTCGCGCTCGACGCACTCGACGCCGGGGGCATCGCCGAAGCCCGTGCCGCGGCGGCGGAAGGACTCCTGGAACCGTCCGTTCTGGACAGTCGCGGCCGCGCCGTGCTGACGGACCGCGGGCGGCTGCTCGCCGACGGTGTGGTCCGGCGCCTGGCCGGCTGAATTTTCGCTCAGCGGGCATAAACCCGGCGGATGGTTCGTTGGTCGAAGTATCGACGAGCGAGGGAGTCGCGCATGCCGCAGGCGGTCAGGTACAGCGAACACGGCGGGATCGACGTCCTGCGGGTGGAAGAAGTCGCGCGTCCGGTGCCCGGCCCCGGCCAGGTGCTCGTGGAGGTCAGGGCCGCCGGGATCAACCCCGGTGAAGCCGCCATCCGCGAAGGCGTCTTCGCGCAGCAGTTCCCCTCGACGTTCCCGTCCGGGCAGGGCAGTGACCTCGCCGGCGTGGTCGCCGAGCTGGGTCCGAACGTCGAAGAGATCCAGGTCGGCGACGAGGTCATCGGCTTCGTGCACACGCGCGCCAGCCAGGCCGAGTTCGTGCTGGTCGACGCCGAAAACCTGACGCCGAAGCCCAGCGGCGTGTCGTGGGAAGCGGCGGGCGGGCTGTTCGTCGCCGGCACCACCGCATACGCCGCGGTGCGCGCGACCGGCCTGCACGAGGACGACACCCTCGTGGTGTCCGGTGCCGCGGGCGGCGTCGGCTCCCTGGTCGTGCAGCTGGCGAAGCTCACCGGCGCGACCGTGGTCGGGATCGCGAGCGAGGCCAACCACGCGTGGCTGAAGGAGCAGGACGTGCTCCCGGTGGCCTACGGCGAGGGCCTCGAAGAGCGGATCCGCGAGGTCGCCGAGGGCAAGGTCGACGCGTTCATCGACACCTACGGCGACGGGTACGTCGAGCTGGCGCTGCGCCTGGGTGTCTACACGGGACGGATCGACACCGTGATCGACTTCGCCGCCGCGCAGAAGTTCAACGTGAAGACCGACGGCAACATGGCCGCCGCGAGCGCCGAGGTCATGCGCGACCTCGCCGCGCTGGTGGACAAGGGCCTGCTCGAGGTGCCGGTCGCGGCCACGTACCCGCTGGCGCGGGTGCAGGACGCCTACCGCGAGCTGGAGCAGCGCCACACGCGCGGCAAGATCGTGCTCAAGCCCTGACGAGGCCCTGCAGTCCGCCCACGAACATCGCGAGGGCGAACTCGAAGCGGTCCTTGCTCGTCTCGCCGGTGAAGAACTGCCCGGACTGCAACAGGTTCGGGAACGCGCCGGCCGGCAGGGACCGCATGTAGTCGGCCATCTGACGGCCGCGTTCGGCGACTTCCGCCTCGTCGTAGTCGCCGAACGTCCAGCTGCTCGCCTCGTAGGCATAGGCCTTGGCGTACAAGCTCAACGCGTCGCCCGCGTACACCGCCTGTTTCAGATTCAGGCCCCCGGCGCGCAGGATCGCGAGCATCGCTTCGCCCTGGCGCAGCGAGTTCGGCGTGACGGGCACCGGCGTGTTCCACGCGACCTTGGCGATGCCCGGGTAGGCCACCATCGCGCGGACCTGCTGCCGCACCTGCTCTTTCACCTGCTCGGTCCAGTTTTCCGGATCCGGTTCCGGCACCGGCACGTCGCCGAGGACCGCGTCGAGCATGAGCTCGTCGAGCTCCTCCTTGTTGGCCACGTGTGCGTAGAGCGACGCGGGTCCGGTCTCCAGCTGCTGCGCGATCCGTCGCATCGACACGGCTTCGAAGCCCTCGGCGGCGAGCATCTGCAGCGCCGTCTTCACCACCAGATCCCGTGACAGCACCGGCTTTTCGGCGCGCCGGCGGGGGCTCGGGCTACGGCGCCACGGCGGGGGCGGGACGGTCATGGACAGCAGCCTAGACGAATCGGGCCTTGACTCGAACGGCGTTCGTCGATAGAACAGTGTTCGTTAAGGCGAACACCGTTCGACAAGGAGCTCACCATGACCGATCGAGAAGAAGTCCTCGCCGTGCTCAGCCGTCTCGCCGACGCGTGGAACAGCGGCGACGCCGCCGCGTACGCGAGCCTGTTCACCGAGGACGCCGACTACGTGACGTTCTTCGGGATGCAGCTGCCCGGTCGAGAGCTGATCGAGAGCTCGCACCGCGCGTTGTTCGAAGGGCCGCTGCGGGGTTCGACGATCGGGGGACCCGGCGACGCGTCGGTGCGCTTCCCGCGCGAGGACGTCGCGATCGTCGTGTCCGGCGGCGGTTCGGCGCTCGACGGGGGCGACGCCGTGGCCCAGGGGCGCGAGAGCACGGTGACGTTCGTGCTGGTCCGCTCGGAAGCGGGCTGGTTGATCACGGAATTCCAGAACACCCGGGTGAGCGATCCGCGCGCGGCGGCGTGACGAGTTTTGCCGGACGGCCGCGCTACGGTCTTGCCTGTGTTGATCCGTGATGTCCGACCCTGGGGCGGCGAGCGCAGCGACGTCGAGCTGACCGGCGACCGCATCGCGGCGGTCCGCCCGCACGACCCGGCGCCGGCACCCGGTGCTGTGGAGGGCCGGGGCCGGCTGCTGTTCCCGTCGTTCAGCGACGTCCACGTGCACCTGGATTCGACGCGGATCGGCCTGCCGTTCCGTCCCCACACCGGCGGCCCCGGCGTGTGGGCGATGATGACGAACGACCGCGAGAACTGGCGGTCGGCGGAGGTGCCGCTGCCGGAACGGGTGGCGGGCACGCTGGAGCGGATGATCGCCCACGGCACCACGCGGGTCCGCAGCTACGCCCAGGTCGACGTCGACTGCGGGCTGGAGAAGCTCGACGCCGTGCTGGCCGCGAAGGAGAAGTTCGCGGACCGGGCCGAGGTGCACGTGATGGCGTTCGCCCAGGCGGGGATCCTCCGCGAACCGGGCACGCTGGACGTCCTGGACGCAGCACTGCGGTCCGGCGCGACCGTGATCGGCGGCATTGATCCGTGCACGCTGGACCGCGACCCGAAGGGCCACCTGGACGCGGTGTTCGGCCTCGCGGAGAAGCACCAGGTCGAAGTGGACATCCACCTGCACGAGCCGGGCCACCTCGGCCTGTTCTCGACGGACCTGGTGCTCGAGCGCGTCCGGGCGCTGGACCTGCGCGGCAAGGTGACGATGTCGCACGCGTACGACCTGGGCTCGATTTCCGAGTCGGTGAGCCGCCGGGTGATCGACGACTTCGCCGAGCTGGACGTCGCGATGACCACGGTGGCGCCGTCTTCCGCCGGACAGCTTTCCTTGCTGGACCTCGTTTCCGCCGGCGTGCGGATCGGCCTGGG
The DNA here is from genome assembly GCF_040607795.1 of Amycolatopsis sp. NPDC005232. Classification (NCBI taxonomy): domain Bacteria; kingdom Bacillati; phylum Actinomycetota; class Actinomycetes; order Pseudonocardiales; family Pseudonocardiaceae; genus Amycolatopsis; species Amycolatopsis sp. NPDC005232. Next base: position 181,935 of record NZ_JBEXHL010000014.1, read on the forward strand.
GGAGGACGGGCAGCGTGACTACTGGAGCCCGTACGGCAACTGCGATCTGCTGGACCGGACCTGGCAGCTGGCGTTCACGCGCGGGTTCCGCCGGGACGACCACGTCGAGCTGGCCTTGGCCGTGGCGACGATGGGCGGGGCGTCGATCATGAGCCACGACGTGTCCCGCCTGGCCGGGGTGTCGGACCGCCCGGGGCTCGCGGCGGGCGACCGGGCGGACCTCGTCCTGGTGGACGGGGAGACGCCGACGAGCGCGGTGATGGACCGCGGCCGGGACCGGACCGTGCTGCACGACGGCGTGGTGGTGGCCGACGGGCTCGCCGTTCTCTGACCTGCGGCGTGACCAGTGCCGCTGGTCGGGACCGGGGGCGGGCGCGTACGGTGGGAGCAAGATTAGGTAAGCCTTAGTGATTGGGTGGTGTCCGATGGCCGATGCTCCGGCGCGCAAGGGGAACCCGGGCGTGCGCTTGTCGGTTCTGCGCAAGGAGAACCTGACCCCGCACATGATCCGGATCGTGGCCGGGGGCGAAGGCCTGCGCGATTTCCAGCCCAACGCGTTCACCGACGCGTATGTGAAGGTGATCTTCAAGGTGCCGGGCGTCGAGTACCCGGAGCCGTTCGACCTGCAGCGCATCCGCGCGGAACTGCCGCGTGAGCAGTGCCCGCGGATGCGCTCGTACACCGTGCGGTCCTACGACGCATCGGCCGGCGAGCTAGTGCTCGACTTCGTGGTGCACGGCGACGAGGGGCTGGCCGGCCCGTGGGCGATGCGGGCGCAGCCGGGCGACGAGCTGCTGCTCTCGGGCCCCGGTGGCGTGTATGCGCCGCGCGCCGACGCGGGCTGGCACCTGCTCGTGGGCGACGAAGCCGCGCTGCCGGCCATCGCCGCGTCGCTGGAGGTCATGCCGGCCGGTGCCCGGGCGCACGTCTTCCTGCTCGTGTCCGACGCTTCGGAGGAGCAGCCGCTGGTGACGAAGGCCGACGCGCAGATCACGTGGCTGCACCGGTCGTCCGGCGCGGACCTCGCGGCCGCCGTGAAGGCGCTGCCGTGGCCGGCGGAGGACGTGCACGCGTTCGTCCACGGCGAGGCCGGGTTCGTGCGCGAGTTGCGGCGCTACCTGTTCGCCGAGCGCGGTGTGCCGAAGGAGTCGGTGTCGATCTCCGGGTACTGGCGCGAGGGCAAGAACGACGAGGCGTGGCGCGAGGAGAAGGCGGCCGAGCGGGCGCGCGAAAGGGCGTAATGTCGCCGGCATGAACCTGGAGACCGACCCGTCTTCGGCGGGGTTCGACGCTGACCGTCTGAAGCGGATCGACCGGCTGTTCGACGCCTATGTGGACGACGGGCGGCTGCCCGGTTACCTCGCGGTGGTGAGCAGGCACGGGCGCATCGTCCACGTCGCTTCCCACGGCAAGCGGGACGTCGAATCGGGCGCCCCCGTGGAGCACGACACCCTCTGGCGCATCTTCTCGATGACCAAGCCGATCACCTCGGTGGCGGCGATGACCTTCGTCGAGGAAGGCGCCATCGACCTCGACGACCCGATTTCCCGCTGGCTGCCGGAGTTCGCGGCGCCGCAGGTGTACGTGAAGGGCTCGGCGCTGAGTCCGATGACGGTGCGGGCGACCGAGCCCATTCGCCTGTGGCACCTGCTCACCCACACCAGCGGCCTGACCTACGGCTTCCACCACACACACCCCATCGACGCGATCTACCGCGCGGCGGGCTTCGAATGGGGCACCCCGCCCGGTCTGGACCTGGCCGCCGCGACCCGCGCCCTGGCCGAGTTCCCGCTCGTCTTCCAGCCGGGCAGCGAATGGAACTACTCGGTGTCCACGGACGTCCTCGGCCGCCTCGTGGAGGTGCTCGCGGGCAAGCCCTTGGACGAGGTCTTCGCGGAGCGGATCTTCGGGCCGCTGGGCATGACGGACACGGGCTTCTTCACCAAGGACACGGACCGGCTGGCGGCTCTTTATGTCGCGCATCCGCGCACCAAGCTGCCCACCCGGAACGAGGCTTTCGGCTCCATCGGCGTTGCGCGCCCGGACTCGTTCTCAGGCGGCGGCGGGCTCGTGTCCACCGCCGCCGACTACCACCGCTTCACACAGATGCTGCTGCGCGGCGGCGCTCTGGACGGCGCGCGGATCCTGGGGCCGCGGACGGTGTCGATGATGGCGAGCAACCACCTGCCGGGCCACGTCGACCTGGAGTCCTACGGGCGGCCGTTGTTCGCGGAGATGCCGTTCGACGGCTTCGGGTTCGGCCTGGGCTTCTCGGTGCTGGAGGACCCGGTGAAGGCGAAGACCCTGTCGAGCGCCGGCGAGTACGCGTGGGGCGGGGCCGCGTCGACCGCGTTCTGGGTGGATCCGGACGAGGATCTGACGGTGGCGTTCTACACGCAGCTGCTGCCGTCGAGCACACATCCGATCCGGCAGCAGTTGCGGCAGTTGGTGTATCAAGCGCTGGTCGACTGACCGGCGTTCTTTGACCGGCGTCGGGCCTCGACCTGGTTCACTCTCCCCGCACCGGTTCGCGACTTGCCGGCGGGCCGCTTCGGCGCCCCGCCGGCAAACCGCGGGTTGGCTGGGTCACTGGGCGAAGTCCCACCGCGTCGCGCCATGAGGCTCGGCCGTCGCGACGCCCACGGCGGTGCGCAGGTCCAGACGGTAGACGTACCAAGGCGGCGGACCCGCGCTCGGCGCGCTGTACGGCGCGGTGAAGGTGTCCCCGTCGGCGGTGACCGGCCAGCCGTTGGCGTGGTAGACGGCGGCGAGGCGGGCGACGGTGGTGGCGTCGGTGACGCGGCCGGCGAAGCCTTCCAACGTCAAGTCGATGCCCTGCAAGCGGACGCCCACACTGCAGGACGCACGGGATGCCACGAGACGCGACTTCAGGGTGCCCGGACCGCTGGTGAAGTACAGGGCGTCGGAGTCCCAGATGGCGCCCACACCGGCCGTGTGGGGACGGCCGTCGGGGCGGACGGTGGTGAGGAAGAAGGTCAGGTCGGCGCTCGGCGAAGGGATGAGGGCGTCGCGGGCGCGGCTCCAGGGGAGTTCGGCGTGGCCGTAGATGTCCAGGTTTCGGGTGCGTTGGGGTTCAGTCATGTCAACGCGTCGAACGGCGACACCGAGAATCGACAGCCCTAAGCCGTGAGCTCGCCGACGACCTGTCCGCCGTACGCGGCGAGCGTCTTCTCGCGTTCGTCGTGCATCAGGTAGAGGGCGAACTGGTTCACGCCCAGCTCAGCGAGCTCCTGCAGGCGCGCGATGTGCGCGGGGGCGGGCCCGAGCAGGCAGAACCGGTCGACGATCTCGTCCGGCACGAAGTCGGTGGACGGGTTGCCGGCGCGGCCGTGGTGGCTGTAGTCGTAGCCGGTGCGGGCGCGGATGTAGTCGGTGAGCTCGTGTGGCACCGGGCCGGAATCGCCGTAGCGCGCGACGAGGTCCGCGACGTGGTTGCCGACCATGCCGCCGAACCAGCGCAGCTGCTCGCGCTGGTGGGCGAGGTCTTCGCCGACGTACGCGGGCGCGGCCACGCAGATCGTGATGCCACCCGGGTCGCGCCCGGCGGCGCGCGCGGCCTCACGCACCGCGCCGATCGTCCAGCGCGCGATGGCCGGGTCGGCGCACTGGAGGATGAAGCCGTCGGCGTGCTCGCCCACGGTCTTCAGCGCCTTCGGCCCGTACCCGGCCATCCACATCTCCAACCGCCCGTTGCGAATCCACGGGATGCGCACGGCCGTGTCGTTCATCGTGACCTCGCGCCCCTCGGCGAGGTCGCGCACCACGCGCATGCAGTCGCGCACCGTGGCCAAAGTGGACGGTGGGTTGCCGACGACGCGATGCGCCGAGTCGCCGCGGCCGATGCCGCACACCGTGCGGTTGCCGTACATGTCGTTGAGCGTGGCGAAGGTCGACGCCATCACCGACCAGTCGCGCGTGGCCGGCGAGGTGACCATCGGCCCCACCACCAGCGACGACGTCTCCGCCAGGATCCGTGAGTAGATCACGAACGGTTCCTGCCACAGCACGCACGAGTCGAACGTCCAGCCGTATCGGAACCCCTGGTCCTCCGCGGCCTTCATCAGCCGCACGACGTCCGACGCCGGCGGGTCCGTCTGCAGCACGATCCCGAAATCCAAGGCGCACTCCCTAACGAAGGTACTGATTCAGCCCACGGGACAAGAACTGACCGTGCCCGGCAGACCCACTGAAGCCCGAAGGCGACACCACGACCCGGCCCCGCGACAGGACAGTGTGGACCTTCCCGGTGAGGGAAAACCCTTCATATGCCGAGTAATCCACGTTCATGTGGTGCGTCGAAGCCGACAACGTCTGCGTCGCCGCGGGATCGTAGACCACGATGTCCGCGTCGGACCCGGCCGCGATCACACCCTTGCGCGGGTACAGCCCGAACATCCGCGCCGGCGTCGCCGAACACGTCTCGACCCAGCGGCCCAGCGTGATCTCGCCTGCGACCACGCCCTGGTGCAGCAGATCCATCCGGTGCTCGACGCCCGGCATCCCGTTGGGGATGGCGCGGAAGTCGTCGCGGCCGAGCTCCTTCTGGTCCTTGAAGCAGAACGGGCAGTGGTCCGTGGACACCACCGACAGGTCGTTGGTCCGCAGTCCGCGCCACAGGTCCGCCTGGTGCGACTTGTCCCGCAACGGCGGCGACGCCACGAACTTGGCGCCCTCGAAGCCCGGCCGCGCCAGGTCCTCGATGGACAGGTACAGGTACTGCGGACACGTCTCGGCGAACACGTTCTGCCCGTCGCTGCGCGCCTCCGCCACGGCCGCGAGCGCTTGCGACGCCGAGAGGTGCACGATGTAGAGCGGCGCGCCCGTCACGGCCGCGAGCGTGATGGCCCGCGACGTCGCCTCGGCCTCCAGCTGCGGCGGCCGCGTGAGGCCGTGCTGCAACGGGTCGACGTTGCCCGCCGCCACCGCCTGCGCGGCCAGCTGGTCGATCGCGATGCCGTTCTCCGCGTGCATCATGATCGTCGCGCCGACCTCACGCGCTTGCTGCATCGCGAGCAGGATCTCGCCGTCGGTCGAGTAGAACACGCCCGGGTAGGCCATGAACATCTTGAACGAACCGACGCCCGCGTCCACACAGGACTGCATTTCCTTCAGCGTGGAGTCGTTCACGTCCGACATGATCATGTGGAACCCGTAGTCGATCGCGCAGTTGCCGTCGGCCTTCGAGTGCCACTTGTCCAGTGTGGACTGCAACGACGTGCCCTTGGCCTGCACGGCGAAGTCGATGATCGTGGTCGTCCCGCCCCACGCCGCGGCGGTGGTGCCGGTCTCGAACGTGTCCACCGAGTGCGTGCCGCCGAACGGCATCTCCATGTGCGTGTGCGCGTCGATCCCGCCGGGCAGCACGTACTTTCCGGTGGCGTCGATCGTCTCGTCGGCGCTGAGCACGCCGGGCGCGGCGACGGCGGCGATGCGCTCGCCGTCCACCAGCACGTCGGCGAGCACGGCGCCCGACGGCGAGACGACCTGGCCCCCCTGGATAAGCGTGGTCATCAGGCCTCCGTCAGGGGTCCGTAGCTGTCCGGGCGGCGGTCGCGGTAGAACGCCCACAGGTCGCGCACCTCGGCGAGGCGGCCCATGTCGAGGTCGCGCACCACGATCTCCTCCTCGGTGTCCGACGCGGGGTCGCCCACGAGCTGCCCGCGCGGGTCCGCGAAGTACGACTGGCCGTAGAAGTCGTTGTCGCCCAGGGGTTCCACGCCGACGCGGTTGATCGTGCCCACGAAGTACTCGTTCGCCACCGCGGCCGCCGGCTGCTCCAGGCGCCACAGGTACTCCGACAGGCCGCGGCTGGTCGCCGACGGGTTGAACACGATCTTCGCCCCCGCCAGGCCCAGCGCGCGCCAGCCCTCGGGGAAGTGGCGCTCGTAACAGATGTAGACGCCGATGCGGCCCACCGCCGTGTCGAACACCGGGTAGCCCATGTTCCCGGGCCGGAAGTAGAACTTCTCCCAGAACCCCTTCACCTGCGGGATGTGGTTCTTGCGGTGCTTGCCCAGGTACTTGCCGTCCGCGTCGATCACCGCCGCGGTGTTGTAGTAGACGCCCGGCTGCTCCTGCTCGTACATCGGCACCACCAGCACCACGCCGTGGCGCTCGGCCACTTCCTGCATGAGCTTCGTGGTCGGCCCGTCGGGGATGCCCTCGGTGTAGGAGTAGTAGTCGGCGTCCTGGATCTGGCAGAAGTACGGGCCGTAGAACAGCTCCTGCAGGCACACGACCTGGGCGCCCTGCGAGGCCGCCTTGCCGATGGCGTCGACGGCGTTGGCGATCATCGAGTCCTTGTCACCCGTCCACCGCTGCTGGATCAATCCGGCTCGAACCAGGTCGCTCACTTGTCTCCTCCTTCTTCTTCAGGGGCAGGGCGAGCAGCACGTACACGAGGAATGCGCTGGCGAAGCCGATCGCCCAGTTGTAGTCGTAGAGCGGTTTGAGGAACGGGATGAGACCGTCCGCGGGGAACGGTCCGCCGTAGGCTCCGCCGACCGCGAGCACGGCGCCCACCAGCGTCGCGACGAGGGCACGCCAGTTCCAGCCGCCGCGGAACCAGTAGATCCCGTCGCGGGTGTAAAGGTCGCGCAGCCGAAGCCGCGTCCGGTTGACCACCCAGTAGCCGGCCACGAGCACACCGGCGACGGCGCCGAGCAGGCCGCCGTAGAACCCGAGCCACGCGAAGATGTAGATGCTCGGGTCGGAGTAGAGCCGCCACGGCTGGATCGCGATGCCCAGGATGCCCGTGATCAGGCCGCCGATCGCAAAAGTGATGCGCTTCGGGAAGGCGTTGGAGAAGTCGTAGGACGGGCTCACGACGTTGGCCGCCAGGTTCGCCGAGATCGTGGCCAGCACCAGTGCCACCAGCGCCACGACCACCACGACCGGGCTCGCGAAGCGGTCGGCGAGCTGAGCGGGGTCCCAGATGTCCTCGCCGTAGAGCACGTGCCCGCCCGACGTCGTGAGAATCGCGACGATCGCGATGAACGTCATCGTGGTCGGCAGGCCCAGGATCTGCCCGCGCACCTGCTTGCGCTGGCTGCCGCCGAAGCGCGTGAAGTCCGGCATGTTGAGCGAGAGGGTGGACCAGAACGCGATCATCGCCATGAGCGACGGCGCGAACACCTTCCAGAAGTCCCTGCCCCAGCCGAGCTTGCCGCCGTCTTCGAGGATCGGGCCCAGACCACCGGCCTTGACGAGCACGTAGCCGAGCAGGATGAGGAACCCGACCGACACGAGCGGGGCCGTCCAGTTCTCGAACTTGCGCACCGCATCCATGCCGCGCCAGATGATCAGCATCTGCACGATCCAGAACACGGCGAAGCTCAGCCACAGCGTCCAGTGCTGGCCCCACACCACCGTCGCGTCGCGCCACCCGGAACCGGCGAGGCGCCCGATGATCACGTAGATCGCCTCGCCGCCCACCCACGTCTGGATGCCGAACCAGCCGCACGCGATGAACGCGCGCAGCAGCGCGGCCAGGTTCGCGCCGCGCAGGCCGTAGAACGCGCGGGCGAACACCGGGAACGGGATGCCGTACTTCGTGCCGGCGTGGCTGTTGAGCAGCATCGGCGCGAGCACCACGATGTTGCCGATGGTGATCGTGATGAGCGCCTGGACCCAGTTCATGCCGAGCGCGATGAGCGACGCGGCCAGGGCGTAGCTGGGGATGTTGTGCGCCATCCCCATCCAGAGCGCGAAGTAGTTGTACGTGGTCCAGGTGCGTTTGGCGACGGGGACGGGGGCCAGTTCCTCGTTGAAGAACCGGCTGCCCGCGAGGGACCGCACATCGGCGAGTTCCACGCGGCCGTCGGCGTGTTCGCGTGTCGTCGGCTCCATTGCGGAATCCTGCGCGCCGGTCGAGGGCGGGTGGCAGAGGCAGACTGTTCACTCTTCGCGTGCGCTCGGCGCAGACTGTCGATTGCGTTTCGGCGCACGGCAGTGCATGACGTGCGTCACAATCTGCTCGTATCTTCGGTGCAAAGTGACCGAAACACGACGGGAGTTCTCCACAAGATCTCCACAGCTCACCCGGATGGCCTCCACGCTGGTTCCCTAGAGTCAGCGGCATGGACAAAGGGGGACGGCGGGTGCTGGTCGTCGAGGACGACCTCACGATCGCCGCGTCGATCGCGGCTCGGCTGCGGGCCGAGGGGTTCACGGTGGACGTGGCCCACGACGGTCCGGCCGCGGTGGCGGGCGAAGCCGAGTTCGGTCCCGACCTCGTGGTGCTCGACGTGATGCTGCCGGGGTTCGACGGCCTCGAGGTGTGCCGCCGGATCCAGGCGCGGCGGCCGGTGCCGGTGCTCATGCTCACCGCGCGCGCCGACGAGACCGACCTGCTCGTGGGCCTGGGCGTGGGTGCCGACGACTACCTGACCAAGCCGTTCTCGATGCGCGTGCTCAGCGCCCGCGTGAGCGCACTGCTCCGGCGGGTCGAACGGTCGGCGCAGGTCACGGCCCCGGAGCGGATCGTGCTGGGCGACCTGGAGATCGACATCGACCAGCGCCGGGTGGCCCGGGCCGGCGTGCCCGCGCAGCTCACGCCCATCGAGTTCGACCTGCTGGTGCACTTCGCGCGCCGGCCGCGAGCGGTCCAGCCACGGGAACGGCTGCTCAGCGAGGTGTGGGACTGGGACGTGCCGACGGGCGGCGCCGGCACGCGCGCGGTCGACAGCCACATCAAGGCACTGCGGCGCAAGCTCGGCGCGGACCTCATCCGCACTGTCCACGGGGTCGGGTACGCGTTGGAGGTGCCGGCGTGAAGGCGCTGCTTTCGAAGGCCGTCGACTTCCTGCCGCGGCCGCTCGATCCGATCCGGTCGATCAAGCTGAAGCTGGCGATCCTCATGCTGGCCGCGGGGGCGATCGCGTTTCTCTTCTTCTGGTCCCGCATCGGCTGGCTGCCGCCCGCGACGACGATCACGGCCATGTTGATCGCGCTGGTCACGTCGCAGATCCTCGCCCACGGCATGACGCGGCCGCTGCGCGAGATGACCGCGGCTGCCCGCGCGATGGCGAAGGGCGACTACACGCGCCGCATCCGCGCAACGGCCCGCGACGAGGTCGGGTCGCTCGCCCACGCGTTCAACCAGATGGCCGCCGACCTCGCCACCGCCGACCAGCAGCGGCGCGAGCTGATCGCGAACGTCTCGCACGAGCTGCGCACGCCCATCACCGCGTTGAGCGGCGTGCTGGAGAACTTGGTCGACGGCGTTTCGTCGCCCGACGCCGCGACGCTGCGTACCGCCCTGCACCAGAGCGAACGGCTGGGCCGGCTCGTCACCGAGCTGCTGGACCTCTCGCGCATCGACGCCGGCACGTTGTCACTGGACCGTTCGCGCGTGGACCTGGAGGAACTGCTGGCCGAGGTCGCCGCCGAGGCGGAAGCCATGGCCGCGGCGGCGGGGCGCGGCGTGCGCTTCGACGTGTCCGTGTCGCCCCCGGGCGCGTGTGTGCGCGCGGATCGCGAGCGGCTGTACCAGGTCGTGGTGAACCTGCTGGAGAACGCCGCTCGGCACGGTCCCGCGGGTGGTTCGGTGGAGGTCCGCGCGGTCGTGAACGAGGGGGAGACCCGCATCGAAGTCCGCGACGAAGGCCCCGGCATCCCCGCTGCCGACCGCGACCGCGTGTTCGAACGCTTCACCCGCGGTGAACGCACCGGTGGCGGTGGGACCGGGCTTGGCCTGGCCATCGCGCGCTGGGTCGTGGAGCTGCACGGCGGGACCATCGCCGTCGTCGAACCCCCGGCCGACGTCGGGCCCGGTGCGGCGCCGGGGTGCCGGATCCGCGTGACGTTGCCGGCCTGATCTTCCTGGCGCTTCCCTCGGGGGAGCTGCCGCGCTCGATGATTTGCCAACGCGAACACGGAGGCTGTTTCGTGACCGAGGAAAAGCCGAGACCGGCCCACGCGGTACCGCCGGAGAACGCGGTGGGTGGGGCCGTCGAGGGGGCTGCCCCACTCGCCGCGCACGCGGGGGCCGGTTCAGCAGGTGGTGTCGCCGTCGCGGAGCCGTTCACGCCGATGCTGGTGAGGCCCGCGCCGAAGTCGGCGGTGGTGCCGATGGTGGCGGGGGTGCTGCCGGCCGTCGCGGTGGCCGGCGTGGTGACCGCGACGTTGGTGCCACTGGACCGGCCGGGGATCGGGTGGCTGCTGGCGGCTCTGGTGGTGACGGCGTTGATCGTGGTCGTGGATCGCCGCGCGCGGGCGGAGAAGACGGCCCGCCGGGCGAGCATCGCGTGGGCGGCGCTGGCGCTCGCGCTGGTGGCGGTCGGGGCGGTGCGGGCGTCGGAGTGGCTGTTCGGGTTGTGCGTCGTGGCCGCGTTGGTGGCCGGGTCGCTGGCGGTGGTGGGTCCGCGGTCGGTCAACTCGGCGCTCTACGACGCGCTCGCCGTGCCGCTGGAGGCGTTCCATGCGATCCCGTGGGTGGCGCGCGGGCTGCGGGGCCGGGGGACGCAGCGCGGCCGGGTACTGGGGGCCACGCTCGGCGCGGCCGCGGTGCTGGCGGTGTTCCTGCCGTTGCTGACGAGCGCGGACGCGACGTTCGCGCACTTCGTCGGGGCGCTCGTGCCCGATCTGCGCGCGGATTCGGTCGTGCAGTGGGGATTCCTGTTCTGCGCCGGTGCGTTCGGTGCGGCGGGGGCGTACTACGTGCTGGCCGCGCCACCGCGTCGGGCGACCGACGGCAACCGCAAAGCCCAGGGTGACAGTCTCTTGTGGACGGTCCCGCTCGTGACGCTGGTGGTGCTGTTCGCCGCCTACGTCGTGGTCCGGCTCGTGGAGTTGTTCGGTGGCACGGACTACGTGCTGCGCACCGGCGGCCTCACCTCGGCCGAATACGCTCGGGGCGGCTTCTGGCAGCTGTGCGCGTGCACGGTCCTCACGTTGGGCATCATCGCGCTGGCGTTGCGCTGGGCGCCGCGGGAGACGGCCGCGGAACGGCTGCGGCAGCGGGTGCTGCTCGGTGCGCTGGCGGCGCTGAGCCTCGTGCTCGTGGTTTCCGCGCTCAGTCGCATGTGGACCTACCAGGAGGCCTACGGCTTCACCGTGCTGCGGCTGCTCGTGGAGGTCTGCGAGCTCTGGCTCGGCTGCGTGTTCCTGCTCGTCGGGGCGGCGCTGGTCACCGTGGGCTCGTCGTGGCTGCCGCGCGCGGCCATCGCGACGGCCGCCGGCGCGTTGCTGGCACTCGCCGTCGCGAACCCGGAAGCGCTCATCGCGGGCGCGAACATCGACCGCGCGCAGCACGGGAAATCGCTCGACCTGGCCTACCTGCGCGGGTTCTCCACCGACATCTTCCCCGTGGTCGCCGAACGGCTGCCGGACGCCGACTGCGTGCTGGGGCCGATGCTGCTGCGGCTGGACGACGACAGCTGGCCCGGCTGGAACCTCAGCCGGGCCAGGGCACTGGACGTCGAACTGCCGCCGCCCGGACACTGCTAGAAGCCGACTGCGTTTCTAGAAGCCACTGCGTTTCTAGAAGCCGAAAACGCCGGCGGTCTGGGCATCGGCCGCGCACTTGTTCGAGAACGTGGCGTGGAACGTGACCGGCTTGCCGTGCCAAGTGCCGAAGGCGGCGGCGTCGACCGGCGAGTAGATCATCGTGCAGCGCTGCAGCCGCGGCTTGATGTGGGCGATGTCGCCGTCGACGCCCGTGAGGGTGGCACAGGCTGCGTTGGACTCGGGGTGGCTGCCGCCGGCCGGGTCGCAGGTGAGCGAAACCGAGCTGAGGCGGCCCGTCGTCTCGTGCAGGCTCAGCTGGAGCGTGGACGCGGGCAGTTGAGGGGCCGCGACACCACTGAGCCCACTGACACCACTGAGGCCGAGCACGCACGCGGCGATCGGAGCGAAGGAAGAAAACACCATACTTCGGCTATCGGCAGCCGGAGGCTGATCACTGTGCTGCACGTCCGGGTGAGTTTTCCTCCCCCGAAAGGGTGGGGTCACCGGTCAGGTCGTGGGCCAGGAGCGCGACGTAGAGCGACAACATCGACTCCGGGTCTTCCAGCCGCACGCCGAGGACCTGCTCGATCCGCGCGAGCTGCTGGTAGTACGCCGTGCGCGAAGTGTGGGCCGCGACGGCCGCCGCCGACTTGTTGCCGCCATGGGCGCAGTAGTGCCGCAGCGCCTGCACCAGCCGGCTGCCCGAAGCGGCGTCGCGCTGCAGCAGCGGCCCCAGCTCGCGCGCGGCGAACGACGTCACGCGCTCGTCGTCGGCCAACAGGTGCAGCAGGCCGCGCAGCCGCACGTCTCGCAGCCGGTGCAGCGGCCGTTCGGTTTCTTCGCTCAACGCGGCCGCGGCCACCTGCGCGGCCTCGACCAGCGTCCGCCGGGCCTCGGCGGGCCCCGTCACGCTGGTGCCGACGGCGAGCACGGCGGGCGCGCTCGCACGGGCCTCGTGGATGTCGGCGGCCAGCCGCTGCAGCACGGCGTCCGCGTGTGCCTCGGGCGAAAGGGCGAGCAAGGCCCGCACGCCCGTCTCGTCCGTCGCGACGAGCGCCGACACCTTCGCCCGCCGCGCGGCCAGCGCCGTCGCCTCGGCCAGCTCCCGCAGCAGCGGCGGCGTCGACAGCGACTGCCGCGTGGTGGCCGTGATGCGCGGGCGCACCGCGAGGCCGATCAGGCGCCGCCCCGTCAGCGGCACGGCCAGCGCCGACGCCCGCGCGAGCAGTTCCATCGACGGCGCCGGCGAAGCCAGCAGTTCCGTGACCATCGCCCGGTGCGCCAAGCGTTCCAGCGTGTCGGAGTCGCGGGCGACCAGCCGGTGCACGGCCAGCGCCGACGCCGCGCGTTCGGCCACCACGCGGTGGCGGTGCGGCGGCGGTTCCGCGCAGACGAGCACGAGCCGGCCCCAGTCGTGGCCGCGTGCGCCGACCACGGTCACGAGCCAGCCCGCGTTCGCGTGGTAGCCCGTGCGTTCGCCGAGCTGAACCACGCGCGAGCGCGCCGGCCAGCCCGTGAGCAGCTCGGCGGGATCCGTGCCGGCCGCGTCGTAGGCGAGCACCTCGTGGGCCAGCGTCTCCAGCACCACCGGCTGCTCGGTCAGCCGCGTCACCTCGCCGAGCACCACCCCGGGTTCCGCGCCCGCGACGGTGAGCGCGGTGAACGTCTCGTGCACCCGCTCGGCCGCGCGCAGTTCGGCGACCTGGGCGTCGACGATCAGCCCGTTCACGGCCTCGGTCACGGCGACGTAGCGGGTCTCGCGGGAGAGCGTGATCAGCGGCAAGCCGCGGTGCTCGGCGGCCTCGACGAGGGCGTTCGGCAGGCGGTCGCTCCAGTGCCGGACCAGCTCCACCACCACGCCCGAGACACCGACCTCGGCGAGGTCGGCGACGTAGCGGGCGAGCGACGGGCCGTCGTCCGGCAGCGCGACGCCGGTGGTGAGCACCAGCTCGCCGCCGCGCAGGAGGTGGGCGATGTCGGCGACCTCGGCCACGTGCGCCCAGCGCACCGGCCGGTCGAGCCCCGCGCTGCCCGCCACGACGTGCGGCCGGCCCTGGCGCAGGGCCGGCAGCGCGAGCACCTCGGACACGGTCGGGTACATCCGGTTCTCGCCCCTCTTTCGCACACCGGCAGGCACAGACTGTACGGCCGGGCGCGGGACTCCGTACACGTTGCCGATGGCGTCCGCGTGGCGCGCGAGCCGAGACTCGGGAGAGACAAGCGCCCCCTGAGCGAGGAGCCGACGCTGTGACCGACCGCATCAGCCACTGGATCGACGGCAAGCCGTACACCGGCGCGGCCGGGCGTACCGGCGACGTGTACGACCCCGCGACCGGTCAGGTCCGCGCGAAGGTGGACTTCGCGGGCCAGGCCGAGGTCGACCAGGCGGTGGCCGCTGCTTCCGCCGCGTTGCCGGGGTGGCGCGGCACGTCGCTGGCCGGGCGCACGCGCGTGCTGTTCGCGTTCCGCGAGCTGCTGTCGGCGCGCAAGCACGAGCTGGCGAAGATCATCACGAGCGAGCACGGCAAGGTCGAGTCCGACGCGGCCGGCGAGATCTCGCGGGCGATCGAGAACGTCGAATACGCGTGCGGCGCCGCGCAAATGCTGAAGGGCGGCTTCAGCGAGAACGCCTCCACCGGCGTGGACGTGTACTCGATCGCGCAGCCGCTGGGCGTGGTCGGCGTGATCTCGCCGTTCAACTTCCCCGCGATGGTGCCGCTGTGGTTCGTACCCAACGCGCTGGCGTGCGGCAACACCGTGGTGCTCAAGCCGAGCGAGAAGGACCCTTCGGCGTCGCTGTTCATCGCGGAGCTGCTCGCCGAGGCCGGGCTGCCCGCGGGCGCGCTCAACGTGCTGCACGGCGACAAGGCCGCGGTCGACGGACTGCTGGAACACCGCGACGTGAAGGCGATCTCGTTCGTCGGCTCCACGCCGATCGCGCGCTACGTCTACGAGACGGGCACCCGCCACGGCAAGCGAGTGCAGGCGCTCGGCGGGGCGAAGAACCACATGGTCGTGCTGCCCGACGCCGACCTCGATCTCGCGGCCGACGCCGCCGTGTCGGCCGGGTTCGGGTCCGCGGGGGAGCGGTGCATGGCGGTGTCGGTGGTGGTGGCTGTCGACCCGGTCGGCGACGAGCTGGTCGCCAAGATCACCGAGCGGATGTCCCGGCTGCGCGTCGGCGACGGCCGCGAACCCGAGTCGGAGATGGGTCCCCTGGTGACGAAGGCGCACCACGAGCGCGTGACGTCCTATGTGGACGCCGGCGTCGCCGAGGGCGCGGAACTCGTGGTGGACGGCCGGGGCATCGAGATCGCGGGGGACGGGTTCTGGCTCGGCCCGACGTTGTTCGACCGCGTCGGACCCGCGATGTCGGTCTACACCGACGAGATCTTCGGCCCCGTGCTGTCGGTGGCGCGCGCGACGAGCTTTGACGACGCGCTCGGCCTGGTCAACGCCAGCCATTACGGCAACGGCACCGCGATCTTCACCGGCGACGGCGCGGCCGCGCGGCGCTACCAGAACGAGGTGGAGGTGGGCATGGTCGGCGTGAACGTGCCCATCCCGGTGCCGGTCGGGTACTACTCGTTCGGCGGCTGGAAGGACTCGCTTTTCGGCGACACCCACGCGTACGGGCCCGAGGGCTTCCACTTTTTCACGCGCACCAAGGTGGTCACCTCGCGCTGGCCGGACACGTCGCACGCCGGGGTGAACCTGGGCTTCCCGAAGAACACCTGAGCTCCTGGCCCGGGGCAGCTTCGCGGGGTGCTGCACCCGGGCCAGGTTGGCGGGCTCGCCGGAACGGGCGTAAAGTGAACTGTACGTTCAGTTCACTTTTGAAGGAGAACGTTCCATGTCAGCACAGCCCGCGAAGTCGTCCGGCACGTTCGCGATCGGCGGGGACCTGCCCGTCGTGCGGCTCGGGTTCGGCGCGATGCAGCTGCCCGGCCCCGGCGTGTGGGGCGAGTCGCGTGACCCGGAGGGGGCCGTGCGCGTGCTGCGCAGGGCCGTCGAGCTCGGGGTCAACCTCATCGACACCGCCGACTCGTACGGCCCGTTCGTGGCCGACCTGCTCATCCGCGAGGCCCTGCACCCGTATGCCGACGACCTGGTGATCGCCACCAAGGCCGGCTTCACACGGCAGGGGCCGAACCAGTGGATCCCCGTCGGCCGGCCCGAGTACCTGCGCCAGCAGGTGGAGCTGAACCTGCGCCACCTCGGCCTCGAGCGCATCGACCTGCTGCAGCTGCACCGCATCGACCCGAAGGTGCCCGTGGCGGACCAGGTCGGGGAGCTCGCCGCGCTGCAGTCGGAGGGGAAGATCCGGCACATCGGCCTGTCGGAGGTCTCGGTCGAGGACCTCGTCGAGGCCCAGAAGACGGCCACGATCGTCTCGGTGCAGAACCGCTTCAACCTGGCCGACCGCTACTCGGAGCCACTGCTGGACCACGTGTCTGCCGCGGGTATCGCGTTCATCCCGTGGTTCCCGCTGGCCACGGGTTCGCTGGCGGGTTCGGACAGCCCGCTTTCGCAGGTGTCGAAGGAACACGGCGCGTCGCCTTCGCAGCTCGCGCTGGCGTGGCTGCTCAAGCGTTCGCCGGTGATGCTGCCAATCCCGGGCACCTCCAGCGTCGGGCACCTCGAGGACAACGTGGCGGCGGCCGAGATCGAGCTGACCGACGACGAGTTCGCGGCGCTGAGCGCGGCGGCTTCTCGGTGAGCGTCTGGTTCGTCACCGGTGCGTCGCGGGGTTTCGGCCTCGAGATCGCGCGGGCGGCGCTGGAGCGCGGTGACCAGGTGGTGGCCACCGCGCGCCAGGCGTCGGCCGTGGAGAAGGAGTTTCCCGGCCATCCCTCGGTTCTGGCGGCGGCGCTCGACGTGACCGACGAGGCCCAGGCTTCGGCTGCGGTCGGTGCGGCGCTGGACCGGTTCGGGCGCATCGACGTGCTGGTGAACAACGCCGGCCGCGGCCTGCTGGGCGCGGTGGAGGAGGCGTCGGACGCGGCCGTACGCGCGGTGTTCGACGCCAACGTTTTCGGCCTGCTGTCCGTGACGCGCGCGGTGCTGCCTGTGCTGCGACGCCAGCATTCGGGGCACGTGGTGAACATCAGCTCGGTCGGCGGCTTCACGACCGGCCCGGGCTGGGGCGTGTACGGGGCGACGAAGTTCGCTGTGGAGGCGCTTTCCGAGGCGCTGCACGGGGAACTGGCGCCGCTCGGCGTGCACGTGACGGTGGTCGAGCCGGGCTTCTTCCGGACCGACTTCCTCGACTCGTCGAGCCTGCACCGCGCCGAGGGCGAGATCGCCGACTACGCGACCACCGCCGGCACGATGCGCGCCGCGGCCGATTCCCGCAATCACGCTCAGCCTGGCGACCCGCGCAAGGCGGCGTCGGCGATCGTTTCTGTCGTGGCTTCTCCTTCGCCACCGCTGCGGATCCAGCTGGGCGCCGACTCCGTGGCCCGCGTCGAAGCGAAACTGGACTTCGTCCGGGATGAACTTTCCCGCTGGCGCGAGCTTTCGGTGTCGACAGACCATGGCTGAGTCGCCTGTGCCTGCGTTGCCGGGGCCTGTGTCTGTGTCTGCACTGCCGCCTCGCAGCGCGCGCGCCCACGCGTGCGCGCTCGAGGCGGCGCGCGCCCTGCTCGCCGAGGGCGGCCTCCCTGCCGCCACGGTCGACGCGATCAGCGCCCGGTCCGGCGTGAGCAAGGCGACGCTGTACAAGCACTGGCCCAGCCGCACCGCGTTGGCCGCGGAGGCCTTCGGCCGCGAAATGGCGGACGCCATTCCCTTGCCCGACACGGGGGACCCGCGGGCCGACCTGGAGGAGCAGGTGCGCCGGGTCTCGGCGTTCTACGCCGGCCCGACGGGGGAGGTCTTCGCCCAACTGCTGGCCGCTTGTGTCACGGATCCCTTGGCTGCGCCGTTTTTTCGTAAGTTCTTTTTGGACGGTCGACGGGCGGCCATCTCCGTGCTGTGGCAGCATTTGGTGGACGCCGGCCAGGCCTCACCGTCGGTGACTGCCGAGACGGCGACGGACCTGTTGTTCGGGCCGCTGATCTTCCGCCGCCTGACGGGCCACGCGCCCCTGACCGTGTCCGAAGCCGACGCGATCTCTTCGGCGGCGCTGCGGGGGCTGCTCAAGCGGGAATGACGTTGATGATCAGCTTGGTCTTCGGGTATAGGCACAGCGTGTTGTTCCGCTCGGGCTTGATCTTCTCCCACGTCTCGAGGTCGGTGTTGTAGGTCTTTCCCCCGACCTGGACCTCACACCGTTGCATCGTGCGGGTGGTGCCCGCTTCGAACCGCAGCCCGATCGGGTAGGCGTCCGTGATCGGTGATCTGCCGAAGTCGTGGGTCCACCCGGTGACCACGACCAGCGGCTTGTGCAGGTCGCGGTAGCGGCGCGCGCAGAACGCCAGGCACACGACGGCGAGCACCACGAGGAAGGGCAACGCGCCGAACGACGCGGCCCTGTTCGGGCCTTCGAACACGTCCGTGGTCGTCGGCACGACCACGCAGAACACGGTGGTGAGCACGCCGACGGTCAGGGAGAGCCAGAACGCGAAGTCGAGAACCCGGTGACGCTGAGACGGGTGGAGCCGCCCGGCGAGATTGGCCGCCGCGATTTCAGCCGGGCTGACCGGAGTGGTCACTCGCCGCCGCCTTCGGTCGTGCCTTCTCCTCCGCCTTCGCCGCCCTCACCTTTGTGCTCGTTCTCGTAGGCCTCGGAGGCCTCCTTGGAGCGGTCGCGCTGTTCGTTTTCCTGTCGGCGAGCTTCTTCGCCCGCACCGAGCGTGTCGGTCGGCGTCCACTTCGGCATATCGCCGCCGGCTTTCTCCCACTCCTCGGGGTTGAGGAAGCTGCGACCGGGCTCGGTGAACGGCTTGACTTTGGTGTCGAGGAAATCGTGGCCGGGCACCTTCTCCGACGAGCCGTCCTTCCAGCCTTCGGCCTTCTCCTTGACCTTCGCGGCCTTCTCGGCGTCGGTGAGTTTGTCCCAGGCCGCGCCGGTCTCCTTGAGGTTGTTGGCCTTCTTCTCGATGCTCACGGCGGCGTCGAGGCTCTTGTCGGAGATCTTGCCCGCGGTCTTGCCGAGCTTGTCGAGGATCTTGGCTGCTTCCTCGATGGCGCCCTTCGCCTTGCCAGCGCTCTGGGCCAGCTTGTCGAGCTTCTCCACGACCTGCGCGATGCGGGTGCTGATCTTCTCCGCGAGGATGCCGCCTTCGACGACCGCGTCCGCGATGAACGCCGCGATGGTGCCACCGAAGGTGAACCAGGAGGAGGCGAGCGCGGCGAGCGCCTTGATGATCAAGTTACCGATGAACGACGAGATCATGTCCCGGATCAAGCCGCGTTCGGTGCCCACCAGTGCGCCGGCGACGTTCATCGCCACCGACGCCGCCTGTGCCTGCCCCGCCGCGCCGCGCAGCGTGGCGACGTAGCCCTTGGCCATGTTCTGGTATGCCTGGCCACCCGCGCTCTGGAACTCCGGGGCCACGTTGGCCGCGGCCTGCTCGTACTGTCCGGCGCTGGTCGTGAGCTGCTTCGAGACGTTGGTCCAGGTCACCGCCTTGGCTGTGATTTCCTCGGGGTTGCCCGCCAGCTGGTCGAGGAAGTCCTTCAGGAAGCTGATGTGCTCGATGAGCCAGCCGACGCCGGCGGCCGCCAGCGTGCCGAGCGGGTCGATGAGCGCGCCCAGGATGTCGAGACCGTCGGTGACCGCGTCGACACCCACGTTGAACCAGTCATGGTTGCGGATGTCGGTGAGCGTGGACGCGGCGTCGTTCAGTGCGCCGCTGCCGGCCGTCTGCGGGTTGAGGTTGTCGAGCTCGTTCTTCGACGTCCCCATGTTCGACCACAACCCGTTCGACGGCTCCGCGGTCGCGACCAGCGGGTTCTCCTGCGTCTCGGTCATTCCGGGAGCTCCTTGCCGAACGAGTTGACCTTGTCCTTCGTGCCCTGTTCGTTCGTGTCGTAGTGGTCGTGGGCCTGCTGGAGCTTGTCGGCGATGTCGTCGGCGGACGACGCGACCTTGTCGATGAAGCTGCTCGCCACGCTCAAGTACAGCTGGAGGGGAGCGGCGAAGACCTGTCCGACGATGCCGAACGAGTCGTCCATGAACGCCTGCGCGGACCCGGTCGCCTGAGCGGCCGTCTTCACGCCCTCCCCGATGTCCTGCACCTCACCCTTGTGCGTCTGCAGTGCCGTGAGGTTCACCTGCTGCGTGCCTGCCATCAGTAACCCCTCCCGAGGATCGAGCCGCCGTTGTAGTAGTCGTCGTCATCGGAGTCGGCCGGGGGACGGGCCGGGCGCGCGGGGCGTGCGGGCGGCGCAGGCGGGGCCGGAGGTGCCGGCGGCCGCATCCCCGGAGCAGGCGGCGGCGGAGGAGGTACGGGCCCGTCTTCTTCCCGATTGAAGAATTGTCGCGTATCGCCCGGAGTCGAGGCCGGGGGCTGTTCCTCGGGCACTTCCGGCGTGGGAATCTGCTCGTCGAGGAATTTCATCGCGTCGCTGTTCTCGCCGATGAGCGGGGCCATGATGGCGTGCAGCTGCTGGGCTGCCTGGGCCTGGGCGCGGTGCGCCGTGGCGACGACGGCGGCGGCGAGCGCGCTGCGGCTGATCTCGTCGGCGCGGGGGCCGAAGCTGAGCTGCTGCAGGGCTCCGCTGGTGTTCACGGTGACGGTGACCGCCCCGTCGTTGCTCGTCGCCGTGGCGGCGACGCGCTTGAGGCGCTCCTGGGCCTCCGCGGCTCGCTGTCCGATTTCGGCGATTTCGGGTGCGCGCCCGTTATTGTCCACGACTGCCCTCGGCTCTTGGGGATTCACCACGTTCTTCTGAGGCAGCAAACCGGTTAACGGTTCCCCTAGCAAGCGAAGATTTGATTTGTCCGGTTCGCCGTTATTAATGGCTATTTGCCATTCATTTACCTTGAAGCGGCGGCCACCCGGAGCGCTCCGAGACACCACCGTGTCCGCGGGGTTGAGCGCCGGGCACTCAGGCTTCCGTAAACTCGTTGTGAGTAGCGGGTCGAAAGCAGGGAGGTGCCGGTGGCGAACACGGACGAGCGTCGCTTCGAGGTGCTGCGCGCGATCGTGGCCGACTACGTCTCGAACCAGGAGCCGGTGGGTTCCAAGACGATCGTCGAGCGGCACAACCTGGGCGTGTCGAGCGCAACCGTGCGCAACGACATGGCCGCGCTCGAGGAAGAGGGGTACATCACCCAGCCGCACACCAGCGCGGGGCGGATCCCCACGGACAAGGGCTACCGGCTGTTCGTGGACAAGCTCTCGGAGATCAAGCCGCTCTCGGCGGCCGAGCGGCGGGCGATCACCACGTTCCTCGACTCGGGCACCGACCTCGACGACGTGCTGCGCCGGTCGGTGCGGCTGCTCGCGCAGCTGACCCGGCAGGTCGCGGTGGTGCAGTACCCGATGCTGACCAACGCGGCGGTGCGCCACCTGGAAGTGGTTCCGCTCACGCCGGCGCGGCTCATGCTCGTGCTCATCACCGACTCGGGCCGGGTCGACCAGCGCACGGTCGACCTCGGCGACGTGCTCACCGAGGAGAGCGTGCTGCGCCTGCGGACCGTGCTCAACGGCGCGCTCGCCGGACGCCGGCTCGTGGAGGCGGCCGCGAGGGTCGCCGAGCTGCCCGAGGTGGCGCCGAACGAGCTGCGCGACAGCCTCACCCGCATCTGCACGGTGCTGGTCGAGTCGCTGGTCGAGCACCCCGAGGAACGCCTGGTCCTGGGCGGCACGGCCAACCTCACCCGCAACGTCGCGGACTTCCCCGGGTCGCTTCGGCAGGTCCTCGAAGCGCTCGAGGAGCAGGTGGTCGTGCTCAAGCTGCTGGCCGCGGCTCGCAACCCCGGTGCGGTGACGGTCCTCATCGGCGAGGAAAATGAAGACGAGCAGATGCGCAGCACCTCGGTCGTGTCGATCGGCTACGGCCGGGACGACATGCTGCTGGGAGGCATGGGCATCGTCGGACCCACCCGGATGGACTACCCGGGCACCATCGCGGCCGTCCGCGCGGTGGCCAACTACGTGGGGCAGATCCTGTCCGGCCGCTGACGGCCCGGGCAGAGCAGAAGGAGAAGGCAGAAAAACGTGGCGAGGGACTACTACGGGATCCTCGGGGTGGCCAAGAACGCGTCGGATCAGGAGATCAAGCGCGCGTACCGCAAGCTGGCCCGTGAGCTGCACCCCGACGTGAACCCGTCGGAGGACGCGCAGCACAAGTTCGGCGAGGTGACCACCGCCTACGAGGTGCTCTCCGACCCGCAGAAGCGCAAGATCGTCGACCTCGGCGGCGACCCGATGGACTCGGGTGCGCGCGGCGGCGGTGGCGGCGACCCGTTCGCCGGCTTCGGCGGGCTGGGCGACATCATGGACGCGTTCTTCGGTGCCGCCGGTGGCGGCGGCGGAGGCCGGGGCCGGGGGCCGCGCAGCCGGGTGCAGCCGGGCTCCGACGCGCTGATCCGCCTCGCGCTCACGCTCGAGGAGTGCGCCACCGGCGCCGACCGCGAGATCACGGTCGACACGGCCGTGGTCTGCGACCTGTGCCGCGGCGCGGGGACCGCGGAGGGCACCACCACCAAGACCTGCGACACCTGCGGTGGCGCCGGCGAGGTGCAGTCGGTGCAGCGCTCGTTCCTCGGCCAGGTCGTCACGGCCCGCCCGTGCCCGGTGTGCCGCGGCTTCGGCGAGGTCATCCCCGACCCGTGCCGCCAGTGCGGTGGCGACGGGCGCATCCGCGCGCGCCGCAACGTCACGGCGAAGATCCCGCCGGGCGTCGGCGACGGCATGCGCATTCGCCTCTCCGGCCAGGGCGAGGTCGGCCCCGGCGGCGGCCCCGCGGGTGACCTGTACGTGGAGATCGACGAGCTGCCCCACGAGGTGTTCGTGCGTGAGGGCAACGAGCTGCACTGCAACTTCCGCATCCCGATGACCACGGCGGCGCTCGGCGCGACCGTGCCGATCAGCACGCTCGTCGACGGCGACTACGAGCTCGACGTCGAGCCCGGCACCCAGCCCAACACCGAGCTCGTGCTCACCGGCAAGGGCATGCCGCGGCTGCGCTCCTCCGGGCGCGTCGACGGCCGCGGCGACCTCCACGTGCACATCGACGTGGTCGTGCCGACCAAGCTCGACGAGGCGCAGCGCGACCTGCTCGTGGAGCTGGCCCAGCAGCGCGGCGAAGAGGTGCCCACGCTGGCGTCCAACGGCAGCAAGCACGGCGGCCTGTTCTCCAAGCTGCGCACGAAGCACCGCTGACCCGTGCCCGACACCACGCTGCCGGTCTTCCTCGCCACCGCCGTGCCCGACCGCGGTTCGGCCGTTCTCGACGGCGAGGAAGCCCGGCACGCCGCCACCGTGCGCCGGCTGCGCGTGGGGGAGCAGCTCGTGCTCTCCGACGGCGCCGGCGCGATGGCCCGCTGCACCGTCGACGCCGTGCAGGCCGGGCGAGACGCCTCCCTCACCCTGACGGTCGTCGAGCACTGGACGGAGGAGCCGCCGGCGCTGCGGGTCCACGTCGCGCAGGCACTGGCCAAGGGCGACCGCGGTGAACTCGCCGTGGAACTCGCCACCGAGGCCGGCGCCGACGCGATCGTGCCCTGGCGCGCCGCCCGCAGCGTCGCCCGCTGGGAAGACGGCACCCGCGGCGACAAGGCACTGGCCCGCTGGCGCGCGACCGCCCGCGCCGCCGCCAAACAAGCCCGACGCGCGCACGTGCCCGACGTCATCGAACCCGTCGGCACCCGGGAGCTCGCCCAGCTGGCCGCCACGATGTCCCGGACGCTCGTGCTCGAGTCCGGCGTGACCAGCCGGCTCACGGAGATCGACCTCCCGGACACCGGAGACATCTTGCTCGTCGTCGGCCCCGAAGGCGGCATCACCGACGACGAGCTCAGCACCCTCGAAGCCGCCGGCGCCACCACCGTCCGCCTCGGCCCGACCGTGCTGCGCACCTCCACCGCGGCCGCCGTCGCCCTCGGCGCCCTCGGTGCGCTGACCGGCCGCTGGAAGTAGCCCCCGGACACGGATGCGGCCACATTTTGCGGCGAGTCATGGCGCGATCACACTCCGAGCAGCTACGCTCGTCACCAACGCGCAAGACAACGCTGGGCATCAAAAAAAACGTTTGGGCGCGCTACTGGGTGGGTAACCCCTGGTCGCGCGTACCCAAAAGAACCCCGCCGGGCACCTCCCCCCTCGGTCCGGCGGAGCCGCGGAGGTGCGGTGGGCCGACCCCCAGGGTCCACCGCCCCCGCGGCGCTTTCGACTTCGTAGACCCTTTGGGTCTCCTTCGCCGATGCGCGGAGGCGGATATTGCCCGGGGGCCCGAGCCCCCGGAGCCCCCACGGTGCCATTGGTGACCATTCCTGCACGGCCGACCTGCATGGTCGGCCATGGTCGGTGAGCCGTCCCGGCGTGATGACCATGGGCGGTGACCCGGGCGGCTTGATGGGGAGTGGTCGTGGGCGGATTTGTAGGGTGTGGCCATGAGTGATGCGGAGACGTTGTTCGAGCGGATCATCGCGGGCGAGATCCCGGCGGACGTTGTCTACGAAGACGAGAACACGTTCGCGTTCAGGGACATCAATCCGCAGGCCAACGTGCACGTGCTGGTGGTGCCGAAGAAGCGCTACCGCAACGTGGGCGAGCTGGCCGCCGGGGACCCCGAGCTGCTGAGCGCGGTGATCGGTGCGGCCAAGAAGGTGGCGGAGCTCGAGGGCATCGCGGAGTCCGGCTACCGGGTGGTGTTCAACACCGACGGCGACGCGGGGCAGACGGTGTTCCACGTGCACGCGCACGTGCTGGGCGGCGAGCAGCTCGGATTGTTCGGGCGCCACGCCTAAACCGACCTGCGGCAGCCAGGCGCGAGCAAGTAGCATCGGCAACGTCAGAAGTCCGTCAGGCGAAGCAGCAGAAAGCAGGCCAGAGGCCACGTGGCCGGAACCGCACAGGGTGGAGCCGCCCGACCCGACGCCACCGCCGGCAAGGCGGCGCAGTCGAAGAACGAGGACGCCACCCCCGTGGCCCAGTCCCGCTTCCCCATCCCCGAAGCCGCCGTCCTGAGCCTGCTCGGCTCGCGTGACGAGAACCTGCGCGTCGCCGAGGACCTCCTTGCCGCCGACGTGCACGTCCGCGGCAACGAAGTGACCCTCACCGGCGCGCCTGCCGACGTGGCGTTCGCCGAACGCGTCTTCACCGACCTCGTGCAGCTCGCCACCGGCGGCCAGCAGGTCGGCCCCGACACGGTGCGCCGCACCATCGGCATGCTGTCCTCCGGCGACGCGTCCCCGGCCGAGGTCCTGAGCCTCAACATCGTCTCCCGCCGCGGCAAGACGATCCGGCCCAAGACGCTCAACCAGAAGCGCTACGTCGACGCCATCGACAAGCACACCATCGTCTTCGGCATCGGCCCCGCCGGTACCGGCAAGACGTATCTCGCCATGGCGAAGGCCGTGCAGGCGCTGCAGGCCAAGCAGGTCACGCGCATCGTGCTGACCCGTCCCGCCGTCGAGGCGGGCGAGCGGCTCGGCTACCTGCCGGGCACGCTCAACGAGAAGATCGACCCGTACCTGCGCCCGCTCTACGACGCGCTGCACGACATGGTCGAACCCGACTCGATCCCGCGCCTCATGCAGGCCGGCACGATCGAGATCGCGCCGCTGGCGTACATGCGCGGGCGCACGCTGAACGACGCCTTCATCATCCTCGACGAGGCCCAGAACACCACGCCCGAGCAGATGAAGATGTTCCTGACGCGCCTCGGCATGGGCTCGAAGATCGTCGTCACCGGTGACATCACGCAGATCGACCTGCCCAACGGCCAGAAGAGCGGCCTGCGCGTGGTCCGCGACATCCTCGACGGTGTCAACGACCTGCACTTCGCCGAGCTGACCAGCCAGGACGTGGTGCGCCACCGGCTCGTCGGCGACATCGTCGACGCGTACGAGAAGTGGCAAGCGGTGCAGGACGCCCAGGACCAGCAGCAGGGCGGCTGGAAGGGCAATCGCCGATGAGCATCGAGATCGCCAACGAGTCGGGCGTCGACGTCGACGAGGCGTCGATCGTCTCGGCCGCGCGCTACGCGCTCGACAAGATGGAGGTCAGCCCGCTCGCCGAGCTGTCCATCCTGCTCGTCACGCTCGAGGTCATGGAAGACCTGCACGAACGCTGGATGGACCTGCCCGGGCCCACCGACGTGATGGCCTTCCCCATGGACGAGCTCGACTCGTCGCGCCGCCCCGACGCGCCCGACGCGTCTCCGGCGCTGCTCGGCGACATCGTGCTGTGCCCGGCGTTCGCGAAGGACCAGGCGAAGACGGCGGGCCACGCGCTGGTCGACGAGCTGCACCTGCTCACCGTCCACGGCGTGCTGCACCTGCTCGGCTACGACCACGCCGAACCGGCCGAGGAACGCGAGATGTTCGGCCTGCAGAAGCGCATCCTGACGGAGTTCCAGTCGGCCGTGGCCGAGCTGAACCGGAAGAACGCGCAGCGCAACGCCGACGACCGCGTGCTCGGCATCGCGGGCCTCGACGCGTCGGCCGCGCCCGCGGCGCCGAAACCGGTCGAGGAAACCCCCTAGGCAGCGATCATGGGCAGTCCCACGGCACAGCTCGTCGTCGCGGTGGCGCTCGTGCTGCTGGCCGGGGTGTTCGCGGCCGCCGACGCGGCCGTCAGCACCGTCTCGCAGGCCCGCACCGAAGGGCTCGTGCGCATCGGCCGGGCCGGTGCGCGCCAGCTCGCCGCCGTCGTCGCCGAACGCCGCCGCCACATCAACCTGCTCCTGCTGCTGCGCCTCGGCTGCGAGCTCACAGCGACGGTGCTCGTCACCGTGTCGTTCCTCGCCTGGTTTGGCAAGCTGTGGCTCGCCGTACTCGTCTCCGCCGTGGTGATGGTGGTGGTGAGCTACGTGCTCATCGGCGTCGGCCCGCGCACCATCGGCCGCCAGCACCCCTACCGCGTCGGCACGATCGTCGCCGGGCCCGTGCGGGTCCTCGGCTTGATCCTCGGCCCGCTCTCGAGGCTGCTGATCGTGATCGGTAACGCGATCACCCCCGGTCAGGGCTTCCGCGAAGGCCCGTTCACCTCCGAAGTCGAGCTGCGCGAGCTGGTCGACCTCGCGCAGGAACGCGGCGTGGTCGAGGACTCCGAGCGCGAGATGATCCACTCGGTGTTCGAGCTGGGCGACACGGTGGCGCGCGAGGTGATGGTGCCGCGCACCGAGATCGTGTGGATCGAGCGCACCAAGACCGTGCGCCAGGCGCTCGCGCTCGCGTTGCGCACCGGGTTCACGCGCGTACCGGTGATCGACGAGTCCGTGGACGACATCGTCGGCGTGGTCAACATCAAGGACCTGATGCCGGCGTACATGGACCCGGACGGCCCGAGCACGGTCGTGGACCAGGTGATGAACCCGGCGAGCTTCGTGCCCGACTCCAAGCGGCTCGACGACCTGCTCAAGGAGATGCAGCTCACCCACAACCACATGGCGATCGCGGTGGACGAGTACGGCGGGACCGCGGGCCTGCTGACCATCGAGGACATCCTCGAGGAGATCGTCGGCGAGATCACCGACGAGTCCGACACCGACGAGCGGCCCGACGTCGAGGAGCTCGAGGGCGGCGCGGTTCGCGTGTCGTCGCGCCTGAGCGTCGACGACCTCGGTGAGCTCTTCGGCATCGACCTCGAAGACCACGACGTGGAGACCGTGGGCGGGCTGCTCGCGGAACGACTGGGTAGGGTCCCCCTTCCGGGGGCCGAAGCCGAGGTCGCCGGTCTTCGGCTGTTCGCCGAAGGGGGCAAGGACCGCCGGGGCCGCATGCGGATCACGTCGGTCGTCGTCCACCCGGCCGACGCGGACGCCGTGACCGAGTCCGGCACGCGCCGGCGCACCCGGGTGCCCCAGCCCGAAGAACGCGACAGGAGAGTCGAACATGCCTGACCTCGACGCCGAGGACCAGAAGCTCATCACGCTGGCCCGGTCGTCGCGCGCCCGCGTCGGCGCCGAGGAGGGCGCGGCTGTGCGCGACACCGACGGCCGGACGTACACCGCGGTGACCGTCGACCAGCCCTCGTTCAAGCTCACGGCCGTGCAGGCCGCCGTGGCTGCCGCGCTGTCGAGCGGCGCCGAAGGGCTCGAGGCGGCGGCCGTGGTGACGGGTGACGTGCTGGTGCAGGAGGCCTCGGTGCACGCTGTGCGTGACGTCGCGAAGACCGCGCCGATCATCCTGGCCGACCCGAAGGGCGACGTCGTCGAGGTGCTGCGCTGATGGCCGACGCGCACCGCTCCGGCTTCGCGTGCTTCGTCGGGAGGCCCAACGCGGGCAAGTCGACGCTCACGAACGCGCTCGTGGGCTCGAAGGTCGCCATCACCTCCAGCAAGCCGCAGACGACCCGGCACGCGATCCGCGGCATCGTGCACCGCGAGGACGCGCAGCTGGTCATCATCGACACGCCCGGCCTGCACCGTCCGCGCACGCTGCTCGGGCAGCGGCTCAACGACGTGGTGCACGAGACGTGGTCCGAAGTGGACGTCGTCGGGTTCTGCGTGCCCGCCAACGAAAAGATCGGCCCCGGGGACAAGTTCATCGCCGCGGAGCTGACGAAGATCGCGCGTCGTACGCCCGTGATCGGCGTGGTGACCAAGACCGACCTGGTGAAGCCCGAGCAGGTGGCCGAACAGCTGCTGGCGCTGCAGGGCGTGATGGAGTTCGCCGACCTCGTGCCGGTGTCCGCTGTGGACGGTTTCCAGGTGCAGACGGTGGCCGACCTGCTCGTGGCGCGGCTGCCGGAGGGCCCGCAGCTCTACCCGGGCGGCGAGCTCACCGACGAGCCCGAGATGACGCTCGTGGCCGAGCTGATCCGCGAGGCCGCGCTCGAAGGTGTGCGCGACGAGCTGCCGCACTCCATCGCCGTGACGGTGGAGGAGATGCTGCCGCGCGAAGGCCGCGACGATCTCGTGGACGTGCACGCGTTCCTGTACGTGGAGCGGCCCAGCCAGAAGGGCATCATCCTCGGGCACAAGGGTGAACGCCTGCGTGAGGTCGGAGCCGCGGCCCGCAAGCAGATCGAGGGGCTGCTGGGTTCGAAGGTGTACCTCGACTTGCACATCAAGGTGGCCAAGGACTGGCAGCGCGACCCGAAGCAGCTGCGCCGCCTCGGCTTTTGAGCGGCGGCCGCGGGAGGTAGCGTCAGTACCCTCAGCGCACTACGGACAGCAGGGGGACGCGATGACCGGCCCGTACCCGCCACCCGGCGGGCAGTACCCGCCGCCTCCCGGCGGCCCGTACTACTACGGCGGCCCGCAGCCGAACTTCCCGCCGCCGCCGGACAACCGGCTCGTGTGGGGGATCCTCACCACGATCTTCTGCTGCCTGCCGCTCGGGATCGTCTCCATCGTGAAGGCCAATGAGGTCAACTCTCTGTGGTACCAGGGCCGCTTCGCCGAAGCGCAGCACGCCGCGGACCAGGCGGGCAAATGGGCCATGTGGTCGGCGCTGGCGATTCCCATCGGCATCGTGGCGTACCTGCTGGTGGTGCTGTTCGTGTTCCTGATCGCGGGCACGTCCGCCGGGTTCTGGTCGTCGTGAGCACCGTCTACACGGGAATCCCGGTGCGGGGCGCGCGAGCCACGGCGCGGGCGCTGGCCGGGCCGGCGGCCGTGGTCGCGGGGCTCGGCGTGTGCTGCGCCGCCGTGTGGCTAGGTGATCCGACGACGCCGGGCGGGCCGTTGCCGGTGTGTCCCACCAAGTTCCTCTTCGGTATCGACTGTCCGGGTTGCGGCGGTATGCGGATGGCCTACAGCCTCATGCACGGCGACCTCGCCGGCGCCGTGCACTACAACGCGGTGGCGCTCGTGTTCGTGGCGCTGTTCGCGTGGAGCGGTGTCGCGTGGGCCGTCGGGCGGCTGCGCGGACGGGCGGTTCGGTCGTGGCTGCACTGGCGCCGCACGCCGCTCGTGGTGGCAGTGGTGTTCGCGATCTGGTTCGTGGTGCGGAACCTGCCTTTCGCGCCGTTCACCGGTTTGTCGGTCTGAGTTTTCCTTCTGCCGGAACCGTCTTCGCTTCCCGTTCGTCGTACGGGTTTCGGGTCGCCACCCGGTGCGGACGCCTAGCTGGGCCGACCTCGTCCGGACCAGGTACGCTCCCGCGCACCGGCCCGTCCTCATCGGACTCGGCCGGTTCTCGCGTGCCACCGCGCGCGGGTCAGGACGAGCGAGGGGGAGAACACGATGACCGATCCCTACGGCCGGCCCATGGGGCAGCCGCAGGGCCAGCCGCCCTTCGGACAACCTGGTTCGGGGCAGCAGCCGTTCGGCACACCCGGCGGCTTCGGCCAGCAACCGCCTTCGGGCGGGTTCCCCCAGCAACCCGGCGGTTTCGGGCAACAGCCCGGTTTCGGGCAGCCGGGTCAGGCGCAGCCGGGCTTCGGTCAGCCGGACGCGCAGGGCCAGCCGGGCTTCGGACAGCCCGGTTTCGGTCAGCCGCCCGCCGGTGGTTTCGGCCAGCCGCCCGCGTTCGGGCAGCCCGGTGGGTTCGGTCAGCCGAACCCGTACGGCCCGCCCGGCGGTACCTACGCGAACTGGGGCCAGCGCGTCGGCGCCTACCTGATCGACTTCGGACCGTTCTTCGTCGTGGGCATCATCGCGGCGCTGGTGTCGATCGCTTCGCCGACCGTGGGCGGAATCCTGTACTGGCTGGCGATTCTCGCCAATCTCGGCTGGACGATCTACAACCGCTGGATCACCGCGGGCAACACCGGCCAGTCGCTGGGCAAGCGGATCGTCGGGATCAAGCTCATCAGCGAGGCCACCGGACAGCCGATCGGCGCCGGCATGGCGTTCCTGCGCGACCTCGCGCACGTCCTCGACAACCTGGTCTGCGCGATCGGTTACCTGTGGCCGCTGTGGGACGACAAGTCCCAGACCTTCTCGGACAAGATCCTCGGTACCGTCGTGGTGCCCGCCGATGCCGCGCCCGCGGGCCAGTTCGGGCAGCCGGGCTTCGGCCAGCAGCAGCCCTTCGGCGGCGGGTTCCCGCCCGCCGGGCAGCAGCCGGGCGGGTTCGCCCAGCAGCCCGCCGGGTTCGGGCAGCAGCCGAGCGGGTTCGGCGCGCAGCCCGGGTTCGGGCAGCCGGGTCAGCCGGCCGCCGGCGGTTTCGGCCAGCCGGGTCAGGCACCGTCGGGTGGTTTCGGCCAGCCCGGTGCACCGGCCAGTGGCGGATTCGCGCAGCCGGGCGCCGAGTCGCCGGGCGCGACCGCGTTCGAGCAGGCCGAGCCCACGCAGATGCTCAAGCCGGGCGGCGGCGCCGCCCAGCCCGAGAGCGGTGCGTTCGACGGAGCCGAGCGCACGCAGATGCTGCAGCCGGGTTCGCCGGTCGCGGAAGCGCCCGCGCAGCCCGAAGAGACGCAGAAGATCCAGCCGGGCGGGTTCGGCCAGCCGCCGCAGCATTGACCCGCGAAGCCGCTGCACCGATCGACAGCGCCGGGCCACGGCTTCGATCGGGCAGGGGCGCGGACGAAGACCCACGGCGGGGGGAGCTCGCCGGAAGCACGAGGAGTTTGGGGAACCAGTCATGACCAATCCGTACGGTCAGCCTCAGCCGCAGCCGCCCTACGGCCAGCAGCCGTCCGGCCCGATGCCGACGCCGTATGGCCAGCAAGGCCAGTACGGCCAGCAGGGTCAGTACGGCCAGCAGGGTCAGTACGGCCAGCAGGCGCCGTTCGGGCAGCCCGGCTTCGGCCCCGGCATGGGGATGCCGCCGGGCGGCGACATCAACGCCATCAAGGAGTACAAGGGCTGGGCGATCGGCTGCATCTTCCTGATGTGGATCCTCGCGATCTTCGCGATCATGAAGTCCAACGAGGTCCGCACCTTCAAGATGCAGGGCAACTACGCGATGGCCCAGCAGGCGTCGCAGACCACGAAGACGCTGTGCCTGATCGCCACGATCATCGGCGGCATCGGCTACGCCCTCGCGATCACGTTCCTGATCATCGGGATCGTCGCGGCGACCACGGTCAGCACGTACTGCACCGGCTACTACGGCTGCTGACGCGCTGAACCAGGGTGTCTCCGCCCCGGCATCGCCCGGAAGTGGGACGATGTCGGGGTGGTGAACCTCTACCGCGACACCGGAGTGGTGCTGCGCACGCACAAGCTGGGTGAGGCCGACCGGATCATCACCCTGCTGACCCGCCGGCACGGGAAGGTCCGTGCCGTGGCCAAGGGCGTGCGCCGCACCTCGTCGCGGTTCGGGGCCCGGCTGGAGCCCTTCGGGCACGTGGACGTGCAGTTCTACACCGGCCGCACGCTCGACGTGATCACCCAGGTCGAGACCGTGGACGCGTTCGCGCTGCCGCTGGTCGCCGACTACCAGCGCTACACCGCGGCCAGCGCGATCGCCGAGACCGCCGACCGGCTCTCGGCCGAAGAGGGCGAGCCGGTCCTCAAGCTGTACCTGCTGGTCGTGGGCGCGTTGCGCGCGCTCGCGAGCGGTGAACGCGACGCCTCCCTCGTCCTCGACGCGTTTTTCCTGCGGGCCATGGCCTACGCCGGCTGGGCGCCCGCCATCACCGAGTGCGCCCGCTGCGGCCTGCCCGGCCCGCACGCCGCGTTCAACGTGGCCGCCGGCGGCTCGATGTGCCCGGACTGCCGCATCGCGGGTTCCGTGCACCCCGCGCCCGAGGTGCTCACCCTGCTCGAGGCCCTGTTGCACGGCGAATGGCCGGTGGCGGAGGCTTCGCACGGCGTGACCCGGCGTGACGCGTCGGGCCTGGTGGCGGCTCACCTGCAGTGGCACCTCGAACGCCAGCTGCGTTCGCTTCCGCTGGTCGAACGGCGTGCCCGGGAGACCGTGACACCGGCCAAGTAGGGTCTTGCGCGTAGGAAATTTTCACTCTTCCAGGAGGCGCGAAGTGCTGCGCAGGGGACGCGAGGTCCGGGCGTCGGGATACGAGCTGCGGGCACCGGATCCGCACCCGTCGGGAGCCAGGCCACCGGAGATCCCGAAGGATCTCGTGCCGAAGCACGTGGCTCTGGTGATGGACGGCAACGGGCGCTGGGCCAACCAGCGCGGCCTGCCCCGCATCGAGGGTCACAAGCGCGGCGAGGCCGTGATGATCGACGTCGCCAGCGGCGCCGTCGAGCTCGGCGTGAAATGGCTTTCGGTCTACGCGTTCTCCACGGAGAACTGGAAGCGCAGCCCGGAGGAGGTGCGCTTCCTCATGGGCTTCAACCGCGACACCATCCGGCGCCAGGTCGACTACCTTGGCTCGATCGGCGTGCGCATCCGCTGGGCGGGGCGCCGGCCGAAGCTGTGGGCCAGCGTGATCAAGGAGCTGCAGGTCGCGGAAGAGAAGACCAAGAACAACACGGCGCTGAACATGACGATGTGCGTCAACTACGGCGGGCGCGCGGAGCTCGGTGACGCGATGCGCCGGATCGCCCAGGACGTGGTCGAGGGCAAGCTCAAGGCCGACAAGATCGACGAGCGCACGATCGCGAAGTACCTGTACCAGCCCGACATGCCCGACGTCGACCTGTTCCTGCGGCCCTCGGGCGAGCAGCGCACGTCGAACTTCATGCTGTGGCAGTCGGCGTACGCGGAGATGGTCTTCCAGGACACGCTCTTCCCCGACTTCGACCGCACGCACCTGTGGAACGCCTGCCTCGAGTTCGCCAAGCGCGACCGCCGGTTCGGTGCCGCCGTCGACCAGGCGGAAGCCGAGCGCGCGGCCGGGGAAGCGTCGTGAGCACCTCGGAGGCCGCCGAAACGGCGGCGCTGCTCGGGCTCGCACGCGAGGCCCTCGAGCGCTACCTCGACGTCAACGTGGACGACGACGGCGCGATCACCTTCCGCCACGCCGAGGTCCCGTGCGTCATCCAGGCCACGCGCCTGGCTGACGGGCTCACGGTGCTGAGCCTGACCTGCGTGGTGGCGTGGGATCTGCCGGACAACCCGGCGATCGCCGTCGCCGTGGCCGAACGCGCGGGGCAGGGCCTGTTCGGCACGCTCGGCGTCGGGCACACCGACAGCGGAGTCGACGTGACGTTGCGGTACGCGTTCCCGGCCGAGGGCATGGACCCGTCGGCGCTGGGCACGTTGCTGATGCTCGTGGTCTCGACCGCGTCGCAGCTGCGGACGGAACTGCCGGGTCTGGACTGAGCTTCGCGCCCGGCTTGTCCGATTGACGGGGGCGCGAACGGCGGATTCGGGCCGAAACCGGTCCGAGCGGTCCCCTCGTGCTGTGTCCCGCTGGGATCGGGCGGGCCCGGGCTGGCATCATCGGGCCTCGTGAAAACCCTTGTCGACAACGCGCCCGAGCAGAAGCGGCGCGCGCGGCGGATCCGGGTCAGCTCGATCGAGATCCTTTGCGCTGTGCTGCTTGTCGCGATCCTCGCGCAGGGCCGGTTGCAGGACCTGTTCGACGTGCCCGCGCTGCGCACCGGCTCCACGGTGTTCGTCGCCGTGTGCGTGCAGGCGCTGCCGTTCCTCGTGCTCGGCGTGCTGATCAGCGGTGCGATCGCCGCGTTCGTGCCCGCGCGGGTGCTGGAACGCGTGCTGCCCAAGCGCGCGAGCGCGGCGGTGGGGGTCGCCGGGCTCGCCGGCGTCGCGCTGCCCGGGTGCGAGTGCGCGTCCGTGCCGGTGGCGCGGCGGCTGATCGGCCAGGGGGTCGCGCCGGCCGCGGCGCTCACGTTCCTGCTGGCGGCGCCCGCGGTGAACCCGGTGGTGCTGGTGGCTACGGCGGTCGCGTTCCCCGGACGGCCGGAGATGGTGCTGGCGCGGTTCCTGGGCTCGCTCGCGACGTCGATGGTGATGGGCTGGATCTGGGCCCGCTGGGGCAAGCTCTCGTGGATCACCGAACGCGCGCTGCGGCGGCTGCCCGACGTCGAGCCGGGGCAGCGGTGGAAGGTCTTCGCCGAGACCGCGCGCACGGATCTCGTTGAGGCAGGCGGATTTCTGGTCTTGGGCGCGCTGATCTCGGCGACGCTCAACGTGCTCGTGCCCGCGAAGTGGTTCGGGGTGCTGGCGGACCAGGTCGTAGTCGGCGTGATCGTGATGGCGGTGCTGGCCGTGGTGCTCGCGCTGTGCAGTGAGGCCGACGCGTTCGTGGCCGCTTCGCTGACCGCGGTGCCAATGCTGCCGAAGCTGGTGTTCCTCGTCGTCGGCCCGGCGATCGACGTGAAGCTGTTCGCGCTGCAGGCCGGCACGTTCGGAAAGTCGTTCGCGGTGCGGTTCGCGCCGGTGACGTTCGTGGTCGCCCTCTCGTGCGGCACGGTCGTGGGCGCGCTGCTGCTGGGTGGTGCGCGATGAGGCGCGAGACGCAGAACGTGCTGCTGATCCTCCTTGGCGGGGCGCTGGTGAAGATCGCGGTGAACGGCGACTACCTGCGCTACGTCAAGCCCGCGCAGCAGCCGTGGATCATCGCGGGCGGCGTGGTGATGCTGGTGCTCGGCACGGTCGCGATCCTGCGTGACCTCGTGGCGGCGCGGGCCACGGCGAAGGCGGCGGCGCTCGAGTCCGAGACAGCCGGCCACGAGGCCCCTGAAGGACACGACCACGTCGACGACGGCCACGGGCACGCCCATTCCGCGCGCTCGGCCTGGCTGCTGGTGGTGCCCGTGCTCGCGGTGTTCCTGGTGGCCCCACCCGCGCTCGGCGCCGACTCGGTCACGCGCACCACGGCTCGCGTGCCGCAGAGTGCCGCGACCACGTCGGCGGCCGCGTTCCCGCCGTTGCCGGCGGGCAAGGTCGTGGAGTTGGCAATGAACGAGGTCGTCACACGCGCGGGCTGGGATTCGAGCGGGACGATGAACGGCCGGACCATCGGCATGTCCGGGTTCGTCGTGCACGAGGGCAGCACCACGCTGCTGGCGCGTCTGGTGATCAGCTGCTGCGCCGCCGATGCGGCACCTGTCACCGTGCACCTGAAGGGCGGGGCCACCGACCGGTTCCCGAACGACACGTGGCTGCGGGTCACCGGACAGGTCGTGCCGGGCACGGCCAACGAGAACAACTCGTACACGCCCGATTTCGTGCCCGCGACCGTCGAGCGGATCGCCGCGCCGAAGGACCCCTACGAGTACTGAGCGGCCTCAGCTCGCGTGCTCGGCGCAGGTGCCCGTGATCTCCACGGTGTGGCTGATGTCGGAGAACCCGTGCTCGGAGGCGATCTTCTCGGCCCAGCGCTCCACTGCGGGGCCCTCGACCTCCACCGTGCGCCCGCACACGCGGCACACCAGGTGATGGTGGTGGTGCGTGGAGCAGCGGCGGTAAATGGCCTCGCCGGAGTCGGTGCGCAGCACGTCGATCTCGCCGGCCTCCGACAGCGACTGCAGCGTGCGGTACACGGTGGTCAGGCCGATGCCGTCGCCGCGCTTGCGCAGCTCGTCGTGCAGCTCCTGCGCGGAGCGGAAGTCGTCGACCGTGTTGAGCAGGTCGACCACCGCCGCGCGCTGCTTGGTCGAGCGGCGCCCGGGCACGGGGGCTGAGTTGGGGGTGGGGGCCGGTGGAGGCGCCGAGTGGGGGGTCGAGGTCATGGTCACTTCCCTTCCTGCACGTGGGCGACCGCGTCGACGACGATGTGGGCCAGGTGGTCGTCCACCAGGCGGTACACGACTTCCCGGCCCCGGCGTTCGCCCTGCACCACGCCCGCCGTCTTCAGCACCCGCAGGTGCTGGCTGATCAGCGGCTGAGCGACGTCGAGGGCGTCGACCAGCTCGTGGACGCACCGGTCGGCCTCGCGCAGCCGCAGCACGATGGCGATCCGGACGGGGGCGGCGAGCGCGCGCAGCAGGTCGCCGGCGTCGGCGAGCGCGGCGCCCGACGGACCCAGCGGACCTGCTGCCGGACCGGAAGCCTCGAGCGGGCCGGCCGGCGCCGTCGCCGGGTCACCGGACGTGCCGGTGCCGGCCGAAAGAGCGCCCGTGCTGGCCGGTGCCATCGTTGCCTCCCCTTGCGCGCGAAGCCACCGGACGAGCCGGCGGGTTCCGAAGTCGGATGTCATTGTCGACAACGGTCACGGTCATCGTAGTGTTCCCCTCAGCCGCCCCTGTCGGTCACCGGTCACTCACACCAGCCTCACCCGATCGGGTGAGTTCGTCAGGAATCGGCACTTCGGCTTCGCAACCGGTGGCCGACGGTGCAAGGTTGGCGTGGGGCGTTTCGTCGCTTCTCGTACGCTGACGATCCGCCCGAATCGAGGCGGAGGCAGTGGGGAGACAATGACTCGTTTCGTTACGAAGGCAGCGATCCTGGCGATGGCGGCGTTGCCCGCGCTCGCTCCGGTGGCAGCTGCCCAGACGACGCAGACCGTGAAGGCCGTCGACGAGAAGACCGGTCCCGTGTCGTTCGCCAACGTGGCGTCGGTGCGGCTGGGCTCCGACCCGCAGCACGGCGGCTCGCTGATCACCGAGACGCAGCGTTCACCGCTCACCCCCGGCCAGTCGAAGCTTTCGGCCGACCGCGTGGCCGTGCCGAAGAACGAAGGCGAGGGCTCGACGTTCGGCGGCAACTGGGAGGTCGACCTCGGCAAGTTCGGCTCCGCGGCCACGAGCCCCTACCCGGCCGGGATCGCGAGCCGCGACCACAACGTCGTCGCCGCCCTCCAGGCCACGAACGTGCCGACGGCCGTCGCCGAGACCAACTACGCCCTGCGCGACAACGCTCGCAGCAAGGCGCGCCCGGTCGACAACACGATGCTGGTGCTGGAAAGCGCGCGCAGCGCCGCCGACTGCTCGGCCCCGAACAAGGCCACCGGCACCACCACGCTCACCCGGCTCTGGGTGCGCGGAGAGGACGACACGCTCAAGCAGGTCGCGATGCCCACGGGCCCGGCCTCGCTGAGCGTGAAGAACCTGCGCATGGGCGCCCCCAGGGTCATCGACGGGGCCGACCCGACCAAGTCGCTCTCGGACGTCGTGGTGTCCCGCGTGTCCTCGTTCGACCAGCTGATCAGGCAGGACGGCTGGCGCAACGGCGACGTCACGGCTCAGGCCGGCTGGCGCGTCGACGTGACCACCCACGTCCTCGACAAGTCGGGTGAGGCGCTGCCGGACGTGAGCACCACGCTGGTGCTTGGCGGCGTGAGCTGCTCGATCCCGAAGAACTTCGTCGCCGTGTCCGGTGCCAGCGGCAACGGCAACGGCGCGACCGCGACGCAGCCGCCGGTGCCCACCGAGGTCCCCGCCGGTTACCTCGGCACGACCGCGGCCGCCCCGTCGAGCGACTACCGGCTGCCGCTGGGCCTCGGCCTGCTGGTCGCCGGCCTGGTGTTCGGCGGGCTCGCGATCGGGCTGGGCCGTCGGCGCACGGCGCGCTCGCGCGGCGAGTAGGTCCCCGTGCTGCGCACCGCGCTGACCGTCGTGTCGGCAGTGGTCGCCGTGCTCGCGCTGGCCGCGGGCGTGGTCGTGCTGACCTGGGGGCCCGCGCCTGTGCCCGCCGCCGCGGCGGAACCCCCACCCGGCTCGCTGCCGGGTGAAGACGGCGCGCCCGCCGAGCTGCCCGCGGACGGCGCCGCGGTCGGCGTGCAGCGCCCCGGCAGCATCCGGCTGCCCGACGGGTCCGAGGCCCGGCTCGTGCGCACCGAGGTGACGCGCGACGGGATCCTGCCGATCCCGCGTGGCCTCGGCGACGCCGCCTGGTGGGGCGCGCGCCTCGGCGCGAAGCAGGGTGCGGCCGTGCTGTCCGGTCACGTGAACTGGGCCGGCACGAAGGGACCGTTCGACGACCTGTGGCGCGTGCGCACGGGCGACAACGTGAGCATCGTCGACTCCTCGGGCGGGCATTGGCTCTACCGCGTGACCGGTGCGGCAACCCTGCGCAAGGAGCAGCTCCCGGAGCAGGCGCCGCAGTGGTTCGCGCAGACCGGGCCGCACCGGCTGGTGCTCGTGACGTGCGGTGGCGACTACATCGGCGGCACCGAGGGCTATGACGAGAACCGCATCGTCACGGCGAACCTGGTTTCGCGTCCGGACTGAGCACGATCGGGTGCAACCCCGGCCGCGTCCCGCGGCATGTCTTCCTGCGCACGACACACCGGAGCAGGGAGCACGATGCAAGGGACACAGGAACGGCCCGCGAGGACCAAGTGGGTACTGGCCGCCGTCGGGGCGGTGGTGGTGGCGGTGCTGGTTGCCGCCCTCCTGCTTTTCACGGGAAAAAATGAACCAGGTCTCGCCAGTGGCGCGTTCTCGGTACCGGTACCGGCGGCGGGAGCGGGGGCTGCGCAGCAGTCGGCGCAGAAGCAGGCCGACCCGGGGCAGACGCCCGGCACTGTGCTGCTGCCCGCTGGCGGTACGGCGAAGCTCGTGCAGGAACCGGTGGGTGACGACGGCGCGCTGGTGATCCCGCAGAGCCTTGCCGAGGCCGCGTGGTGGGGCTCGGGACTGGGCGCCGACCAGGGCGTCACGCTCTTCTCCGGACACGTGAACTGGAAGGGCAGCACCGGGCCGTTCGACCAGCTGTGGCAGGTCAAGCAGGGCCAGACGGTGACGGTCACCGACACCGCGGGCGGCAAGTGGAACTACCGCGTCGACGAGGTCCGCACGATCCACAAGTCGGGGCTCGCCGCGGAGTCCGCGAAGCTGTTTTCCCCGGACGGGCCCCACAAACTGGTGCTCGTCACGTGCGGTGGCGACTACGTCGGCGGCACCGAGGGCTACGACGACAACCGGGTCGTCACGGCGTCGCTGACGGGCCGGTCCTGAGCCCTGCTCACCTCGCCGGAAGCACCGCGGGGGCGGCCGGATACGCTGAACCTCCTAGTCCAACCGTCCCCGCATGCGTCCGGAGCGTGGAGTGCCCGCCAACACCATCGAAACCGTCGTCAGTCTGTGCAAGCGCCGTGGCTTCGTCTTCCCGTCGGGAGAGATCTACGGCGGCACCAAGTCGGCGTGGGACTACGGGCCTCTCGGCGTGGAGCTGAAGGACAACATCAAGCGCCAGTGGTGGAAGACCATGGTGCAGGGCCGCGAAGACGTGGTCGGTCTCGACTCGTCCGTGATCCTGCCGCGCCAGGTCTGGGTCGCCTCGGGTCACGTGAACGTGTTCACCGACCCGCTGATCGAGTGCCTCCACTGCCACAAGCGCTTCCGCGCCGACCAGCTCGCCGAGGACTACGAAGGCCGCACCGGCAAGGCGACGTCGGAGGACGACCTGTCCGACGTGCCGTGCCCCAACTGCGGCACGCGTGGCAAGTACACCGCGCCGCGCGACTTCAACATGATGCTCAAGACCTACCTCGGCCCGGTCGAATCCGAAGAAGGCCTGCACTACCTCCGCCCGGAGACCGCGCAGGGCATCTTCGTGAACTTCCTCAACGTGCAGACGGCTTCGCGCAAGAAGCCGCCGTTCGGCATCGGCCAGGTCGGCAAGTCCTTCCGCAACGAGATCACGCCGGGCAACTTCATCTTCCGCACGCGCGAGTTCGAGCAGATGGAGATGGAGTTCTTCGTCGAGCCGGGCGAGGACGAGCGCTGGCACCAGTACTGGATCGACGAGCGCACCAAGTGGTACACGGACCTCGGCATCAAGCCGGAGAACCTGCGCCACTTCGAGCACCCCAAGGAAAAGCTCTCGCACTACGCGAAGCGCACCGTGGACATCGAGTACCGGTTCGACTTCAACGCGGGCCAGGAGTGGGGCGAGCTCGAGGGCATCGCCAACCGCACCGACTTCGACCTCACCACGCACTCGAACCACTCGGGCGTGGACCTGTCGTTCTTCGACCAGGCCTCCGGCCAGCGCTACCGCCCGTTCGTCATCGAGCCGGCGGCCGGTGTCGGCCGCTCGATGATGGCGTTCCTCGTGGACTCCTTCGACGAGGAAGAAGTGCCCAACGCCAAGGGCGGCACCGACAAGCGCACCGTGCTGCACCTCGACCCGCGGCTCGCGCCGTTCAAGGCCGCCGTGCTGCCGCTCTCGCGCAACGCCGACCTCTCGCCCAAGGCGCGCGACCTCGCCGCGACCCTGCGCAAGCACTGGAACGTCGACTTCGACGACGCGCAGGCCATCGGCCGCCGCTACCGCCGCCAGGACGAGATCGGCACCCCGTACTGCGTCACCGTGGACTTCGACTCGCTCGAGG
This sequence comes from Amycolatopsis sp. NPDC005232, assembly GCF_040607795.1. Taxonomy (NCBI): domain Bacteria; kingdom Bacillati; phylum Actinomycetota; class Actinomycetes; order Pseudonocardiales; family Pseudonocardiaceae; genus Amycolatopsis; species Amycolatopsis sp. NPDC005232. The sequence goes on from NZ_JBEXHL010000014.1 coordinate 222,512, forward strand.
ACCAGGCCGTCACGGTCCGCGAACGCGACAGCATGACCCAGGAACGCATCGCGATCGACAAGGTCGTGGACTACCTGGCTCCCCGCCTGCTCGGCTGCTGAAGCTTTTCGTACGCGGCCCTTCCCCGGTTTCGGGGGAGGGCCGTTCGTGCTTTCGGCGGATCTTGCTGACCGACCGCAACCCGGCTCGACGCATGCTACGAAGGACGAACATGCCCGACTCTGGAGAAATCTGGCTGGTCGATTTCCTGCACCGCGGCTACCAGGAGCTGCGCGAGGCATGGGCTGTCTTTCTGGCCGATCCGTCGCGTGACCACACAGCGCCTGGTTTCTTGTGGAAGGAGGCGCCTGAGGACGCCCCGATAACTCCTCGGGATGTGTTCCTGCAGGTCGGTGAGCTGGTCGCGATCAACGCCGCGAAGTGCGTTCTGCACTACTTGCACGCACTTGCGAAGGCTTACTCGTGTGAGCGCATGCCGGAAGGCGATCCGAATCCCGACGACTGGCCGTCGACCGCTGTGTTCACGCTTGCCAGAGGCATGCTTGAAGCGACTGCGGTTGTGACTTGGCTGATGGATCCGCTGTTGGCCGAGCAGGACCGGATGTTTCGAGCGGCGCAGATCACGCTGTGGTCGGAGAAGAACGATCGCACTCGACCGGCGACGGAAACAGCTGCTGCGGTTAATCGATGGACGACTGCAGCCGAGGCAATCGGCTTCGAAGTCAAGGACGCCGGCCGGTGGAAGGTTCGCGTGGGTCTCGCCGGTGAATTCAAGACCTTCGGACACTCGTCGGTCATCAGAGATGTGTTCGGCCAGGTGGGCGCCGACCGGTACGCCCATTGGAGCGGTGTCGCGCACCAGGCCGCTTGGGCTCTCGCGCCTTGGACATCCGTGCGTATCGAGGAGGACGGAATGGGTGCCTACAGCTCGACAGCACGAGGGGAAACCGATCACCTCGACCTCGGCGTCGCGGTAGCAGAGATCGTGGCTGCGGCCGGCAAGTCCATCGCGGGGTACTGGGGGCGGGGCATCGATGATTTACGCGAGGTGACCTCGGCATTGGCCGGTGAGTTTCGTGAAGGAGCTCGGCAAGTGAGGTCCGCCACCCGGGTATGAGTTCGGCCTCGGCCCACCCCTGACACCTGTCACGGTCACGACGTGACGCTCGGCCTGCGGACCGACGCCGAAACCCCGGCAGTCTTCAGGGCATGGAAACCACACAGGCCACGCGCGGGGCGCGGGACGTCGCGGCGGGGGCCGCTGTCCGGTTGAGCGGGTTGAAGAAGCACTACGGCGAGGTGCGGGCCGTCGACGGGGTCGAGCTGACGATCGCGCCGGGTGAGGTGGTGGCGCTGCTCGGGCCCAACGGGGCCGGCAAGTCCACCACCGTCGACATGATCCTGGGGCTCAGCAAGCCCGGCGCGGGCGAGGTCACGGTGTTCGGCAAGACGCCGGCCGACGCGGTGCGCGCCGGGATGATCGGGGCGATGCTGCAGGGCGGGGCGCTGCTGGAGGACCTGACCGTGCGCGAGACCGTGCGCATGGTCGCGAAGCTGCACCGCACGCCGATGCCGCTCGACCAGGCGCTGCAGCGCGCCGGTATCGAGGACATCGCCGACCGGCGGGCCAACAAGCTCTCGGGCGGGCAGAAGCAGCGCGTGCGCTTCGCCGTCGCGCTGGTTTCGGACCCCGACCTGCTGGTGCTCGACGAGCCGACGGCCGCCATGGACGTTGGTACGCGGCGCGAGTTCTGGAAGTCCATGTACTCCTTCACCGACAGCGGCCGCACGGTCCTGTTCGCGACGCACTACCTGGAAGAGGCCGAGGAGTTCGCCGACCGCGTTGTGCTCATGCGGGCCGGGCGCGTGGTCGCCGACGGGTCCGTCGCGCAGGTGCGCGCGCTGGCCGGCGGGCGCACGATCCGGGCCGTGTTGCCCGGCGCCGGCGAGGAGACCGAGCGGCTCGTGGCGACGCTGCCCGCGGTGACCGACTTCGAGCTGCGCGGCGAGCGCGTCGCGATCTCCAGCAGTGAGTCGGACGCCACGCTGCGCGCGCTGATGGCCGCCGTGCCGGCCGTGCACGACATCGAGATTGGCGCCGTCGGCCTCGAAGGCGCGTTCCTTTCCCTGACCAGCGACGAAAACCAGGAAGAAGCAGCCCGATGAACCCGTCCTACCTCGCCGTCGAGATCCGGCGGCTGTTCCGCTCCATGCGGTTCCTCATCTTCGTCGTCGCCTTCCCCGTGGTGATGTTCCTGTTGCAGGCCAACGTCTTCACGAAGGCGACCGACCCGGACCACGCCGCGGTGGTGGCCGTGGTGATGGTCAACATGATGGCGTTCGGCCTCTTCGCCGCGGCGACCACCAACGGCACGCGCCTGGCCCTCGAACGCGCCAGCGGCTGGCAGCGGCAGCTGCGGCTTACCCCGCTGTCGGGTACGTCCTACCTCGGGGGCAAGGCCGTGGCGGGCATGCTCGTGGGCCTGCCCGCGCTGCTGCTGGTGCCGCTCGTGGCGATCTTCGTCGAGGGCGTGCACCTTGACGGGGCCGGCTGGCTGCGCGTGATCATGGGCCTGTGGCTCGGCACCATCCCGCTCGTGCTGCTCGGCCTGCTGATCGGCCAGATCGCGACGCCGGAGTCGATGCAGCCCATCTCCATGATCGTGATGCTCGGCATGGGCTTCCTCGGCGGCCTGTGGATCCCGCTGGAAGGCATGCCGGCGTGGATGCAGGACGTGTCGCAGCTGCTTCCCACCTACTGGCTGATCGGGCTGGTGCGCCCGGCCGTGACCAACGAGCTGCTCGTGAGCTTCCCGACCGCGCTCGCGGTACTGGCGGGTTGGGCTGTGGTCCTCGGAGCGCTCGTGATCAGGCGATACCGTAAGGACAGCGCCCGGGTCTGACCGGGACGGGAGGGAACGACAGTGGAGCGGACGAAGGACGACCCTGGGTCCATCGCGCGGCCCCGGTTCGCGATCCGCGACCGGGCCACGTGGTGGGACGACCCGATGCCCGAGAAGAAGGGCGGGCCCGGCAAGGTCGGCTGGCCGATCTTCGCGGTGCTGTTCCTCCTGCCGTACCTGGTGCCGGCCACCCGCGGCCTGGCGGAGAACACCGGCCCGATGTGGGCGCGGGTGGCGCTGGGCGTGCTGGTCTACGCCTACGCCGCCTGCTACGTGATCTTCCCGGTCGCCTTCGGCAAACCTCGCCGCTTCAAGGTCGTGTTCGGGCTGGTCATGCTGTCGTTGGGCCTGCTGGTCACGCTGCTGATCGACTCCAGCCCGTTCATCCTGCTCTACGGCACCGCCACGCTCGCGTTCCTCTACCCGCCGGGATGGGCCGCGATCTTCGACACGGTGGCGCTCGGCTCGGTCACCCTGGTGCTGCTGGCCGACGGCCGGTTCGAAGGCAACGGCGGCGACCTGATCTCCGTCGCCTCCATCACGATCGCGATGTTCTTCATGGCCAACCTCATCCGCGCCATCCGCCGCCTGGAACGGGCCAACCAGGAGATCGCGACGCTCGCCGTGGCCAACGAACGCCAGCGCGTGGCCCGCGACCTGCACGACCTGCTGGGCCACAGCCTCACCACGATCACCGTGAAGGCCGGGCTGGCGAGGCGGGTGCTGGAGAGCTCCGGAGACGTCGGGCGCGCGGTCGAGGAGATCCGCGAGGTCGAGGGCCTCACCCGCAGCGCTCTGTCGGACGTGCGGCTGACCGTGTCGGAGTACCGCGAGGTGTCGCTGGCCGCGGAACTCGCCGGGGCGCGCGCGGCGCTGCGGGCGGCGGAGATCGAGGCGGACCTGCCCTACGCCGTGGACAATGTGCTGCCGCAGCTGCAGAGCACCTTCGGCTACGTGCTGCGCGAAGCGATCACCAACGTGCTGCGCCACTCCGGGGCCAACCGCGTCAGCGTGCGGTTCGGGCGCGACTGGCTCGAGGTGGAGGACGACGGGGCCGGGGCGGACGCGGCGCAGGGCAACGGGCTGCGCGGGCTGACCGAGCGCGTCGGCGGCGTCGGGGGGACGCTGCGCAGCGGGCCGCGGCCCGGGGGAGGATGGGTGGTCCGGGCGGAGGTTCCGGAACCGGAGCCGCCGGCCGTCCAGGCCGTGCGCGCCGAACCCGCGGGAGGACTTGCGTGATCCGCGTTCTGCTGGCCGACGACCAGGCGATGGTGCGGGGAGCCCTGGCCACGGTGCTCGGGCTGGAGGCCGACATCGAAGTCGTGGCGCAGGTCGGGTCGGGCGACGAGGTGCTGGCCGCGGCGAAGGAGTCGGCGCCGGACGTCGCGCTGCTCGACGTGCAGATGCCCGGGAAGGACGGCCTCGCGGCTGCCGCGGAGCTGCGCACCGCGCTGCCCTCGTGCCGCGTGATCATCTGCACGACCTTCGGCCGGCCCGGGTACCTGGCGCGCGCGATGGCCGCGGGCGCCGCGGGGTTCGTGGTGAAGGACGCACCGCCGGAGCAGCTCGTGGAGGCCGTCCGGCGGGTCCACAGTGGACTGCGCGTGGTGGACCCCGCGCTGGCGGCCGAATCGCTGGCGACCGGGGCGAGTCCGCTCACCGGGCGGGAGTGCGACGTGCTCTCGACCGCGCGCGACGGCAGCACGGTCGCGGACATCGCGAAGGCGCTGTTCCTCTCGGAAGGCACTGTGCGCAACCACCTTTCGGCCGCGATCGGCAAGACGGGCGCCCGCACGCGCGCCGAGGCCGTGCGGCTGGCGGAGGAACGCGGCTGGCTCTGACGCCCGGGGTGCCTGCGCCGGAATCGCGTGCGGCTCTGAAAAGATGGCGGGCATGAGAACACCACCCACGCCTGTGAGCTGGCTGCGCCGCATCGCGTTCGGCGGGGTGCTCGTGGTGCTCGCCGTCGTCGGCGGCACGGCGTTTCGCGTGTGGCAGGTCGCGCGCGAGAACGACCGCACGCCGGCCGACGTGATCGTGGTGCTGGGGGCGGCGCAGTACAACGGCAAGCCGTCGGACATCTTCACGGCGCGGCTGGAAAAGGCGCGCCAGCTCTACGACGCGGGTGTCGCGAAGACCGTGGTGACCGCCGGCGGCAAGAAGGCGGCCGACAACTTCACCGAGGCCGCGGCCGGCGCGCGGTGGCTGAACCAGCACGGCGTGCCCGCCTCGGCGACGCTGGCGGTCGGCGAGGGCAGCGACACGTTGCGGAGCCTGCGGGCCGTGGCCGACCAGGTGCAGGCGCGCGGCTGGCACACGGCGGTGCTCGTGAGCGACCCGTGGCACTCCTACCGCGCGCGGACGATGGCGTCGGACCTCGGTCTCGACGCGTGGACCGCGCCGACGCACAGCGGCCCGATCGTGCAGGAGCGCGTGACGCAGGTCCGCTACATCTTCCGCGAGACGGGCGCGCTGCTGTTCTACGAGCTCACGAAATCGCCGGCCGACGAGCTGTTCGACACCTTCATGGGCTGAACTTCCCCGGGGAATTGTCGGTGGCCGCGCTTAAGCTGACCGGGTGAGCGACGGGTACTCCGAGTACGACCGCGCCCGGGTGCTGGCCGAGGCACCCAAGGGCGCGGCGCTGGCAGGCGCACGGCCCGACGGGCGCAGCGACTTCGCGCGTGACCGCGCCCGCGTGCTGCATTCGGCCGCGCTGCGGCGGCTGGCGGGCAAGACACAGGTGGTCGGTCCCGGCGAAGGGGCCGAGGTCAGCGGGGTGCCGCGCACGCGGCTCACGCATTCGCTGGAGGTCGCGCAGATCGGGCGCGGCATCGCCGAGGAGCTGGGCGCCGACCCGGACCTCGTCGACACGGCCGGGCTCGCGCACGACATCGGGCACCCGCCGTTCGGGCACAACGGCGAGCAGGCGCTCGACGACGTCGCCCAGGCGTGCGGCGGATTCGAGGGCAACGCGCAGACGTTGCGCATCCTCACGCGCCTGGAACCGAAGTCCCTCGACGACGCCGGCGCGGCGGCAGGCCTCAACCTCACGCGCGCCTGCCTCGACGCGACCACGAAGTACCCCTGGCGGCGCCGGCCGGGGCAGCAGAAGTACGGCGTGTATACCGACGACGTGCCCGTGTTCGAGTGGGTGCGCTCCCGCGCGCCGGGCGAGCGGCGGTGCCTCGAGGCCCAGATCATGGACTGGTCCGACGACGTGGCTTACTCCGTCCATGACGTCGAGGACGGCGTGCTGGCTGGGCGCATCTCGCTGAGCGTGCTGGCGGATCCGGACGAACGCGCGGCCGTCGCGGAGGCCGCGGCGCGGCACTTCTCCACGCTGTCGGCGTCCACTTTGGAGGGCGCGGCTAAGGAGCTGCTCGACCTGCCCGTGGTGGCCGCCCTCGTTCGCACCGCCCCGGACGGCTCGCTGCGCGCGCAGGTGGCGCTGAAGCAGCTGACGAGCGAGCTCGTGGGCCGCTTCGCCTCCGCCGCGGTCACCGGCACCCGCAGCGTCTACGGCGAGGGCCCGTTGATGCGCTACGGCGCCCGCCTCGCCGTCCCGGACCAGGTCGCGGCGGAGGTCGCGCTGCTCAAGGCGCTGGCCCTGCGCTACGTCATGAGCGACCGCCGCCGCCTCGCCATGCAGGACGGCCAGCGTGAGCTGATCGCGCAGCTGGTCGCCGCCCTCCTGCGCCGCGCACCGGAGTCGCTCGACCCGCTCTTCGTGCCCCCGTGGCACGCGGCCGCCGCCGACGCCGCGCGCCTGCGGGTGGTCGTCGACCAGGTCGCCTCGCTCACCGACGCGCAGGCCCACGAATGGCACCGCTGGCACGTGGGCCGGCCCGTCTGACCTGTCGCTGTCTCGACCACCCGCCTTCTTGACCACCGCCCGGCCCTCTGCGCTCCGCTTGCCGACGGCCTTCGCAGTCCTGCCAACCGCACCCCAATGTGGCGTTGGTTGCGCTCAACGCACCGAACGCCGCATTGGGGTGCTGCGGCCGGCAGGAGGGGAGAAGCGGGGCCTGAGAGGGGGAGGCGAGGCTTCGGCTGATCGGTTCCGTGCCGCCGGAACCACCCGGTCGGGTACGGTCGCGGCATGGCCGTGGACAGCCACTTGGACTTCACGCTCGCCCTGGGACGCACCGCCGCGGCGGGTGGGGGTGACGCGTGTTTTTCGCCGTACTCCGCGGCCAGCGCGCTGGGCCTGGCGGCCCGGGCGGCGCGCGGGCGGACCGCCGAGGAGCTGCGCAAGCTCCTGGCCACCAGCGACGCCGACCTGGACGCGCACGCCACGGTGCTGCGCGACGCCGCGGCGCTCGGCGATGAAGCCCAGCTGGCCGTGGCCAACACGCTGTGGGCGTCCGACGCCATCACCGTCGAGAGCGCCTTCCTCGACCAGCTCGTCACCTGGCCCGGCGGCAAAGCCGAGACCGCGCCCTTCACGACCGACCCCGAAGCCGCGCGCGGGCTGATCAACACCGACGTCGACCGGATCACCCACGGCCTGATCCCGGAGCTGCTGCCCTCGGGCACGATCAGCGCCGACACCCGCGCCAGCCTCGTCAACGCGCTCTACCTCAAGACCGCCTGGCGCCACCCGTTCCCCGACGGCGCCACCGCCCGCGCCGACTTCCACAGCCCCGGGGCGACCCGCCGGGTACCGACCATGCACCTCGAAGAGACCGTCGGCTACCACCACGCCGACGGCTGGCAGGTCGTGAGCCTCCCCGCGCAAGGCGGCGTCGAAGCCGTCGTCCTGCTCCCGGACGGTGACCTCGCACCCGCCGAAGCCGCGCTCGACACGCGGAACCTCAAGCGGCTCCTCGACGGCCCGAAACGCCGCAAGGTGCGCCTCTCGCTGCCCAAGATCAAGCTCGACGTCCGCACCGACCTCGACGGCGCCCTGCGCGCGCTGGGCGTGCGCGAGGTGTTCACCACCGACGCCGATCTCACCGGGCTCACCGCCGCGCGCCCGCTGTGGGTCGACAGCGTGGTGCACCAGGCTGTGCTGCGCCTCGACGAGCAGGGCCTCGAAGGCGCGGCCGCCACGGCGATCCAGATGCGCACGTTGTCCCTGTCCACGGCCGAGCCGCTCGAAGTCGCGGTGGACCGGCCGTTCCTCCTGCTCGTCCGGCACGCCGGCACCGGCGCGGTGTACTTCTTCGCGCGGGTGGTGCGCCCGTAGTGAGTCTTTTCCAACCGGAAGCGAGGACCGAGCTGATCCCCGCCGTTCCCGGGCCGTCCGCGCCCGCCGTCACGCCGAAGCCGCGCCCGTCGTGGGCCGACGCCGGCATCATGGCGGCTTTCGTCGCGTTCGCCTTCATCCTGTACGGCGGCCTCTGGGACGACCTGGGCACGGGCTACCTGTGGAACAGCGCGTCCGACCAGAACCTGTGGGAGTGGTTCTTCGACGTCACCGCGAAGTCCGTGCTGCACCTGCAGAACCCGCTCAACTCGGACCTGCAGAACTACCCGCTCGGCGTGAACATGATGGCCAACACGGCCATGCTCGGCGTCGGGATCCCGCTCACGCCGATCACGCTCGCCTTCGGCCCCACGGTCACGTGGGCCATCGCGCTCACCGGCAGCCTCGCCGGCACCGCGGCCGCCTGGTACTGGGTGTTCTCGCGCCACCTCGTGCGGCACCGCGCGGCGGCGGCGATCGGCGGCGCGGTGGCCGGGTTCGCGCCGTCGATGATCTCGCACGGCAACGCGCACCCGAACTTCGTCGCGTGGTTCGTGCTGCCGTTCCTGGCGCTCAAGGTGATCCATTTGGCGCAGGGCCGCAAGCTCGTGCGCAACGGGATCTGGCTCGGCGTGCTCACCGCGTACCAGATCTTCCTCGGCGAAGAGCCGCTGCTGATCTTCGCGCTGGGCTTCGTGATCTTCGCCGTCGCGTACCTCGCGTCGCGCCCGCGGGAGATCAAGGCGATGGTGCGGCCGCTGCTGCTCGGCGGCGGGCTGGCCGTGGTGATCACCGGCGTGCTGGTGGTTTTCCCGCTGTGGTGGCAGTTCTTCGGCCCGCAGAGCTACTCCGGCCTGGAGCACGGCCCGGTCGGCAACGACCTCGCCGCGTTCACGCGGTTCGCCACCCAGTCGATCGCCGGCCAGCCCGACGCCGCGGCCGACGTGTCGATCAACCGCACCGAGGAGAACGCGTTCTTCGGCTGGCCGCTCATCGCGCTCATGGTCGTGGTCACGATCTGGCTGTGGCGCGAGGCCGTCGCGCGCTCGCTCGCGATCGCGATGTTCCTCATGGCGTGGCTGTCGATGGGCGTCGAGCTCATGGCGGTGCACGTGGACACCGGCGTGGCCGGGCCGTGGAAGCTGCTGGCGGACCTGCCGCTGTTCGAGTCGCTGCTGGAGTCGCGCCTGGCGATGGCGTGCGTGCCCGCGATCGGCGCGCTGCTGGCGATCGCCACCGAGCGCGTGTTCGCGACGGCCGAGACTCTGCCGGATCCGGAAGAGGGCAAGCACCGGCTGCCCCTGCGCCTGCTCTGGGTGGGCGCGGTGATCGCCGTGCTCCTCCCGATCGCGCCGACGCAACTGCTGGTCAAAGACCGCCCACCCACGCCGGCCTTCTTCGCCGACGGCACTTGGCGCACCTACGTCGCCCCTGGTGGCACCGTGGTGCCCGTCCCGCTGCCCGGCTCGGGCGAGTCGGAGCCGCTGCACTGGCAGATGGACGCCGGCCTGGGCTACGCGATGCCCGAGGGCTACTTCGTCGGGCCGAGCGGCCCCGACGACAAACGCGGCCGCTACGGCTCCTACCAGGTCCCCACGTCCACCCTCCTCGACCGCGTCCGCGACTCTGGCGAGGTCCAGCCCGTCACCGACGCCGACCGCGACCAGACGATCAAGGACCTGCGCTACTGGAACGCCAGCGTCCTCGTCCTCATCCCGCGCGAGCACGCCGACGCGTACCGCGCCACCGTCGAGCTGCTGCTGCGCAAACCCGCGCAGTTCGTCGACGGGGTGTGGATCTGGGACGTGCGTGCGGTCACGGCCCGCCGCTAGCTGATGGCCCAGTACCCGTGCCCGTGCTGTGGGCACCTGGTGATCGAGGAATCGCCGGGCTCCTACGCGATCTGCGCCGTGTGTTTCTGGGAAGACGACGCGATCCAGCTGCGGTGGCCCGACTGGCGTGGCGGTGCGAACCGCGCGTCCCTGATCGAGGCCCAGCGGGTGTACGCCGAGCTCGGGGCGATGGAGCCTCGCTTCACCGGCCGCGTACGCCCGGCCGCTGCTTCCGAACCGATCGACCGAGGCCGGCGCCAGGTGGATCTCGCCGTCGACGACTTCGAGTCTCGGGATGTCAGCGATGAGCCGTGGCCGGCCGATCGCACCTCGCTGTACTGGTGGCGGCCGGACTACTGGCGTCGACGCCGACGGTCCACTGTCACATTCGCGCGGCCCGTCTCGTTCCTCCGTCAGTACCGACGAAGAGGAGACGACCATGCCCCGCATCCCGGCGAAGCGCACCACCGAGGCCGGCCCGCTGCTGAAGCTGCTCTACCGGTTCGCCGGAAAGCGCTTCGGCGCCGTGCCCGAGCCGATGGCCGTGATGGCCCACAACCCCGGGCTGCTGCGCGCGACCGTGGTCCATGAGCTGATGGCCGAGAAGGCGTCGAAGCGGTTGCCCGCCAACGTGCGCGAGCTGGCGGTGTACCGCGTCGCCACGCGGATCGGGTGCTCGTGGTGCGTGGACTTCGGCAGGATGCTGCAGCGCCACGAAGGCCTCGACATCGAGCGGCTGCGCCACATCGACGACTACGCGACCTCGCCCGCGTTCTCGCCCGCCGAGCGGCTGGCCGTGGCCTACGCCGACGCGATCTCGGGCGCGCAGGTCAGCGTGACCGACGAGCAGGTGGCCGAGCTCGAAGCCGAGTTCGGCCGCGCCGGTGTGCTGGAGCTGACCTACCAGATCGCGCTCGAGAACTCCCGCGCGCGCATGAACAGCGCGCTCGGCATCGTCGACCAGGGCTTCACCTCGGGCGACGCGTGCCGGGTGCCGATGCCGTGACAGCCAGGTGTCCCCGGCCCGGCAATTCGAGTGCCCGCTCCGGGCTGAAGGTGTTTCATCACCACCGTGGCCATCGAACTGAGCACACCGGACGCCGGCCGGCTCGGCGACGTCGTCCGCGCCCTTCGCGACTGGCAGAGCGACGCCGCGCCGATCCAGCTGCACCCGGGCGACCTGGGCTGGTACTGGCAGTTCGGTGCGGACGCGATGGCGGCGGGGGTGCGGACCTGGAGACGGGACGGACAGCTTCTGGCCATCGGGTTCCTGGACAGTCCCGACGTGGTGCGGATGACTGTCGCGCCCTCGGCCTGGCGCGAGGAGGGGTTGGCTCACCAGGTCGTCGCGGACATGTCCGAACCACGACGTGGCGTCCTGCCGGCGGGAAAGGCCTCCATCGAGGCACCGGACGGCACCCGGGTGCAGGAGCTGCTGTCCGAGGTCGGCTGGAGCGCCGGCGAGCCGTGGACGCCGCTGCGCCGCGACCTCACGGGGCCGGTGGACCAACCGGGTCTGCGGGTCGAGGTCGTCGGGCCCGGGCAGGAGTCCGAGTTCACCGCCGTCCACCGGTCGGCGTGGGGCCGCCCGCGGTTCACCGACGAGCTGTGGCGCGCGATGACGGCCGGGTTGCCGTACACCGACGCGCGGTGCCTGCTCGCTCGCGACGGCCAAGGCGTTCCGGTGGCGGGAGTGACGGTCTGGTCGGCCGGTCCGGGGAAGCCCGGGTTGCTCGAACCGATGGGCGTCCACGCCGACCATCGCGGGCGCGGCTGCGGCCGGATGATCTGCGTCGCCGCGGCGGCCGAGCTCAAGAAGCTGGGTTCGTCGAGCGCACTGGTCTGCACCCCGAGCTCCCGTGACGCCGCCGTCGCCACCTACGAGTCGGCCGGTTTCCGGCGCCTACCCGAGCGGCTGGACCGAACGCGAGGCGCCTGAAGCCTGACAACGCTCAGTCGCTCGAGTCCGCCGACTCGGGACGCGTGATGTGCGTGAGCTTGTCGGGGTTCACGATGTCGTAGATGGCCACGATGCGGCCGTCGCGCAGGCTCATGGACTGCACGTGCTCGTCGACGGAGAGGAACCCGTCGTGCCCGGGCATCGGCGGGAGCCAGAGGCCGAGGTCGCCGTTGACGAGGATCGGGGCACCGCGGCTGATCACGCCGGGCTCGTACTTTTGGATCAGGCCCAGGAAGAAGCGCGACAGCTTGTCGGCGCCCACCATGATCTGGCGCGTGGTGCGGCCCTTGCCGTCGGAGTCGCCGATGAGCACGACGTCCGGGTGCAGCACCTTCGCCATCGCCAGGATGTCGCCGGCCAGCAGCGCGGTCACGAACTTCTCCAGCACCTGCTGCTGCTCCGTGAGCTCGGCGCGAGGCGGCGGGTCGGCGCTCTCGAGCGCGCGCCGGGCCCGGGAGCCGTGCTGGCGGGCTGCTTCGGGCGAGCAGCCGAGGATCCCGGCGATCTCCGCGAACGGCACGGAGAACGCGTCGTGCAGCACGAACGCCACGCGCTGCTCGGGCGTGAGCTTGTCGAGCACCACGAGCGCGGCCATGCGGATGCCGTCGTCGCGCACGGCGGCTTCGAGCGGATCCTCGCTCACCGGCGCGCCGAACGGCGTCACGATCGGCTCGGGCAGCCACTGGCCCACGTACTGCTCGCGCCGCGCGGGCGCCGAACGCAGCCGGTCGAGGCAGATGCGGCCCACGACGGTGGTCAGCCAGGCCCGCAGGTCGCGGATGCCGGCGCGCCCGGCGTCGTCGAGCGCGGCCAGGCGCAGCCACGCTTCCTGCACGGCGTCCTCCGCGTCCGAGCGGGTGCTCGTGAGCCGGTAGGCCACCCCGATCAGGTGGCCGCGGTGGCCGGCGAACTCCGCAGCGAGGTCGTCGAGTGCCGTCGGTGTGCGCATGAGGCCGAGTGTGCCGCAAAGCCACCGGGGAGGGAGAACTATTGTGGATACCGTGGCAGGACGGATTCGGGAGAGCGACATCGCGGAGGTGCGTGAGCGCAACCGGATTGACGAGGTCGTCGGGGAGTACGTCGCGCTTCGGCGCGCCGGGGGCGGCAGCCTGAAGGGGCTGTGCCCGTTCCACAACGAGAAGACCCCGTCGTTCAACGTGCGCCCCACTCACGGCACGTTCCACTGCTTCGGCTGTGGCGAGGGCGGCGACGTCATCAAGTTCATCCAGAAGATCGACCTCGTCTCGTTCGTCGAGGCGGTCGAGCGGCTGGCGGACCGCGTCGGCATCCGGTTGAACTACGAGGGCGGCGGCGGGAGCGTGCAGCGCGACCGCGGCACGCGTTCGCGACTCATCGAGGCGCACCGCGCGGCGAGCGAGTTCTACATCGAGCAGCTGGTGACCGACGAGGCCCGCGCCGCGCGCGACTTCCTCTCAGAGCGCGGGTTCGACGCCGCCGCGGCCAAGCAGTTCGGCTGCGGCTTCGCCCCGGGCGGCTGGGACAAGCTGACGAAGCACCTGCTCAACCGCGGGTTCGAGGTCAAGGAGCTGCTCGCGGCGGGGCTGTCCAAGGAGGGCCAGCGCGGCCCGATGGACCGCTTCCACCGGCGGCTGGTGTGGCCGATCCGCGACGTCGGCAACGACGTGGTGGGCTTCGGCGCGCGGCGGCTGTTCGACGACGACCGCATCGAGGCGAAGTACCTCAACACCTCCGAGACGCAGATCTACAAGAAGTCGCAGGTCATGTTCGGCCTCGACCAGGCCAAGCGCGAGATCGCGAAGCGCCACCAGGTGGTGGTGGTCGAGGGCTACACCGACGTGATGGCGATGCACGCGGCCGGTGTGCCGACGGCCGTCGCGTCGTCGGGCACCGCGTTCGGCGAGGACCACATGAAGGTGCTGCGCCGGCTGATGATGGACGACGACGCCTTCCGCGGCGAGATCGTCTTCACCTTCGACGGCGACGCGGCGGGCCAGAAGGCCGCGCTGAAGGCGTTCGAGGGCGACCAGACCTTCGCCGGGCAGACCTACATCGCGGTGGCGCCCGACGGCATGGACCCGTGCGAGCTGCGCATCGCGAAGGGCGACGCGGCCGTGAAGGACCTCGTCGCCCGCCGGACGCCGCTGTTCGAGTTCGTGATCAAGAGCACGCTCAAGCAGTTCGACCTCGACGCGGTCGACGGCCAGGTCTCGGCGCTGCAGAAGACCGTGCCAATGGTCGCGGCCATCAAGGACCGCGCGAGCCGCGACGGTTACGCCTCCAAGCTCGCGTGGTGGGTCGGCTGGCAAGACGTGGCGCAGGTCGTGAACCGCGTGCGCGGCGCCGCCGGGACCACGGCCAAGCGTGGCGGCCAGACGCCGCAGCTGCGTCAGCCCGCCTCCCGGCAGGCTGCCGCGCCGGAGCCGGCTCAGGAGAAGCAGGACCTGCCGCGGCCCGCACCCGGCGACCCGCGGTTCATGGGCCAGCGCGAGGCGCTCAAGGCCGCGCTGCAGCAGCCCGCGATCGCCGGGCCGGAGTACGACTCGCTGCCCGAAGAGGCGTTCACGCACCCCGCGTACGTGGCCGTGCACCTGGCGTTGCTGAAGGCCGGCGGCGCGGCGTCGGGGCTCACCGGCTCGGCCCTGCTCGACGCCGCGACGCAGCACTGTCCGGAAGGGACGGTTCGGCGCGTGCTGAGCGAGCTGGCCGTGGAACCGTTGCGCGCCTTGGGAGAAGTGGACTCGCGCTACATCTCCGGCGTGCTCGCGGGAGTGCAGGAGAGCCTCGTCGGCCGCCAGATCGGCGAGATCAAGTCGAAGCTGCAACGGCTTTCGCCGGTCGAGGCGCCCGACGACTACCGCGCGCTGTTCGGCGACCTTGTCGCGCTGGAGCAGTACCGCAAGTCGCTGCGTGAGCAGGCCGCGTCCGGATGGGACTGACATGGGCTGGCTGAACCGTCTGATGGGCGGGGGACTCCCCGCGGACTTCCCGGGCGAGCTCGCTGCGGGCGAAAACGTGATCGCGGTCGCGGGCGTCGAAGGCGGCGGCGAGCTCGTGGTGACCAGCCTGGGCCTGTGGATCCCCGCCGAGGGCGGCCCCCGGCGCGTCTACTGGCACCTCGTGGCCAAGGCCGCGTGGGCCGAGGGCGTCTTCGAGCTCACGGAGTCCGAGGAGACCGGCGAGGCCGGCGCCGTGATGGTGGTCGTCGACCGCCCGCCCGTGCGGTTCCGGCTGCCGGCGCCGGGCAAGGTGCCGCCGCAGGTGCGCCTGCGCGTCGACAGCTCCGTGCGCTCACGCCACCGCCACGACTTCGGCACCGGCGGCGGCGCGTGGTTCGTGCAGCGCAAGGTCCCCGGCCGCGACGGCACGGTGCTCCAAGTGCGACCCGACCCGGGCACCGACCCGGCGCTGGTGGAGGCGATCGCCGGGGAAGTCGCCGAGAAGCTGGCCAACCCGGGGGAGTAAGCAGTACGCTTGTACTCAGTACGGGCGTACGGTTTATCTTTCGGGAGGTTCGCCATGTGGGATCCGGCCAAGTACCTCGACTACGCGGACCTCCGGGCCCGCCCCTTCTACGACCTGATCGGGCGAATCTCGTCCGACGCGCCCCGCCGCGTCGTCGACCTGGGCTGCGGCCCGGGCAACCTCACGCTCGACCTGGGCCGCCGCTGGCCCGGCGCCACGCTGGAGGCCCTGGACAGCTCGCCGGAGATGGTGGACGCCGCCCGCTCTCGCGGAGTGGACGCGCACGTCGCCGATGTACGCGAGTGGGCGCCGCGCCCGGACACGGACGTGGTGGTCTCCAACGCCGTGCTCCAGTGGGTGCCGGGCCACGACGACCTGCTGCGCCACTGGGTCTCGCAGCTGGCCTCGGGTGCCGTGCTTGCCGTGCAGGTGCCGGGCAACTTCGCTGCCCCGTCGCACCGCCTCACGCGCGAGCTGGCGGCCTCCCCGGCGTGGTCCTCGCGCCTGGCTTCCCTCGTTCTGCGGGAGAACGAGGCGGTGTCGTCGCCCCTGGAGTACGCCTCCCTGCTGGCCGACGCGGGCTGCCTCGTCGACGCCTGGGAGACGACGTACATGCAGCGCCTGGCCGGTGAGAACGCCGTGCTGGAGTGGATCACCGGCACCGCCCTGCGCCCCATCCGCGCCGCCCTCCCGGACAACGACTGGGCGTCCTTCCGCACCGAGCTGGCCCCGCTCCTCGACGAGGCCTACCCGCCCCGCGCCGACGGCACGACGTGGTTCGAGTTCCGGCGCATCTTCTTCGTCGCGCGGATCCCCTGACCCCGCCGTTTCCGGGCGCGCTCACGGGCCCCCTCAGCGGTACGCGTGCGGGTCAGTGGCCCCGGCCGAACTTCTCGCCGACCTTGGCGCGCGCCACTCCCGCGGCGCCCTGGACCATCGGGTGGTCGATCACCTTGCGGTAGGTGCGCACGATCTGCTCGTACCGTCCCCGGCCGGCCTTGGTCCCCAGCACGTATCCCAGACCCACGCCCAGCAGGAACTTCTTCATCAGCGGCCACGCCTCTCGTTCGTCGGACTCCCGACTCTCCATTGTCCAGCAATCCGGCGCCCCCTGGGCGTGATCCGCGAAGAGGGGCCCCCTGTTCGGGTGGCGCAGGCGGTGCGCTAAAGTTCTTTCCATCGCGCCGGACATCCGGCGCACAACTGAATACGATCCCCTGTAGCTCAACTGGCAGAGCATTCGGCTGTTAACCGGAGGGTTCTTGGTTCGAGTCCAAGCGGGGGAGCATCCAAGCCTAGGTCGCTGACCTGGGCTTTTTTGTTGCCTGCGGGTAGGGGCGTTTGAGGGGCTACAAAACCTCTGAGTTCGTGGCGGCGGGCCTCGGCTGCGCTTCACACAGTCAGGGCTGTCGGCGAACGGTTCAGGTAACTGACCGGTGACGCTTCGCTTGGCGGCGAAGACGATCTCGACCGGCTGGGTGGTTCGATCCGGCTCGCGGTGCACACGGTCGTTCGAAGTCGTGGCTGGCTTTGGCCGGACGCGGCGGGAAGCGCAGTCGAGCTGATGCCCGGCGATGTCACGCTGGGCCGGGGTGGGCCTGATCACCACATCGGCCACGAGCCAAGCGCCGAATGCCTCGATCCGGAGCTGCTCGTGCCGGCGATCCGCAGTGACGTCCGCACGAGCCCGACCGCGGCCACGCTGGTTCACTGCCTCGGCAGATCCGCGGCTGAACGCCGCGTTGCAGGTCATGCAAGGTGAGGCAGAGAAGGCGTGGACCGTCGCCGACCTGGCCGCCGTAAGCGCCGCCGCCTTCCGCTCTTCGCGAGCGTGGTGACCTTGGTGTTGAACGTCGCGGGACCGCTGATCGCCGGCGAATACGGCAAACCCGCTTTCGACGCGGTCGGGCCGTTCCTCTTGATCGGCTGGGCCGAGAGGAACGGCGGCTCGGTTCGACGTCGGTCGCAAGGAGCCTGGGCCATCTGGGGTCGTTCAGCAGGCATCTGGCGGTCGACCGGCCGAGGTGTTCCTGGAGCAGGTCCGCCGGGAGGGCGCGGTTCACCAGCGGCGCATATCTGCATGTCGAAGCGAATGTGAGGTAGCGAAGATGATCTGTCGACTCCGCTCGTGTCGTCGGCGTCTACCGTCCTCCGCTGAGTACTTTCGCGGCCGCGCTCCAACACTGCTTCTTGCCGTCCGGTCCGAGTGATCACAGGACCCGTCAGATATTGTCTCCACGCCGTCGACGAAAAACGACGCCCGATCACTGTCTTTACGCCCGCGTGACGAATGTCGAATGTGATCCACCAGATCAAATCGTGACGTCACGGTGACGCGGGTCAAATCTGTGTGAGGTGGCATTGTTCCACCGTGCTCAGCGCTGGTATTCGTGCATCCAAAAGGATCAGTTTCACCTGATCAGTCGTGAAGGTGTTGGAATCTTGCACGCACGTCCTTGCGGGCGCGGCGTCTGGTGTGTCACGGTGACGGAACTGGGTTGCTGTGCGTTCAAGGGTGTTCGCGAGCAGATCCTCGTCGCAATGCGCGAGAACGTTCACCACGCCTTCGCTGCCGGATTCGGTGCGTGCTCAACCCGCCTTGGGTTGGTTATCGGTTCGGCATAGATTTCCGATCAATGGGGTTCATGCGGTGAGTGAGTCATTCAACGTCCCGCCAGAAAAGCAACGTGACTCTGTGCGCGGCCAGGGCGGCAACGTAGAGGTGGCAGGCAGCGCCGAGCGCGTGTTCGCCAAGGTGCTGGCGGACGTCGTGCGTGTCGATCGGGTGTCGGTTGACAGTGATTTCTTCGAAGATCTCGGCGCCAACTCGCTGGTCATGGCTCATTTCTGTGCGCGGGTGCGTAAGCGCGAGGAGGTGCCGTCGGTGTCGATGAAGGACGTTTACGCCAACCCGACGATCAGAAGCCTGGCGGCATCAGTCGGAGGCGCTGCACCCGCGTTGGCTGAGCCTGCGGCTGCGAAGCAGGCCGATGCACCTCCTCGTGCCGGCACGGCAAAGTATGTCCTTTGTGGACTATTTCAGTTCCTGGCGTTCGTGGGTTACTCGTACTTGGCGGCGCTGCTCGTCGTACGCGGCGTGACCTGGGTGTCTGCCGCCGGAACGAACCTGCTGGACATCTACCTGCGGCTGGTGCTGTTCACCGGCGCTGCGTTCGTCGGCCTGTGTGTGCTGCCGATCGTGGCGAAGTGGGTGCTGATCGGCCGGTGGAAGCCGCGGCGGATCCGAGTGTGGACCCTCGACTACTTCCGGTTCTGGCTGGTCAAGACGCTGGTGCAGCGCAACCTGGTGGCGCTGCTTTTCCTGGGCTCACCGCTGTACGTGCTGTACCTGAAAGCACTCGGGGCGAAGATCGGCCGGGGAGTCGCGATCTTCTCCCGCAACGTGCCCGTGTGCACCGACCTGCTCACGATCGGCGAGGGTTCGGTGATCCGCAAGGACTCCTTCCTCCTCGGTTACCGGGCCGAGGCCGGCGAGATCCAGACCGGTTCGGTGACCCTCGGGAAGGACGTGTTCGTGGGGGAGTTGTCGGTGATCGACATCGACACCTCGATCGGCGACGGGGCGCAGCTCGGACACGCGTCGTCACTGCACCCCCGACAGGCGGTGCCGGCGGGTGAGCATTGGCACGGGTCACCGGCGCGGCGGACCGAGACCGACTACCGCGGCGTCGGTCCCGCGGGATGCGGCATGGTGCGCCGGTTCTGCTACGGCGTCTCGCAGCTGCTGGCCGTGCTGCTGGTGTACCTGCCGTTGGCCATCGGCGGCTTGGACCTACTGCTTGCCACCGCCCCGCAGCTCGCGACGTTCCTGAACTCAGAGCCGCTGCAGTTCACCAGTTGGGCCTTCTACCTCGACGCGCTCGCCGTGTCGTTCGTGATCTTCTTCGGCGGATCGCTCATCACCCTGCTGCTCGTCGCGGCCGTCCCGCGTGTGCTCGGCGTCGTCCTGAAACCGGACAGGGTTTATCGCCTGTACGGTTTCCGCTACTCGCTGCACCGGGCGATCCGCGTGGTCTCCAACCTGAAGTTCTTCATCACGCTCTTCGGCGACAGCTCGGCCATCGTGCACTACCTGCGGTACCTCGGGTACCGGATGCCCGACCTCCAGCAGACGGGGTCGAACTTCGGGTCCGTGGTCAAGCACGAAACCCCGCAGCTGAGCACCGTCGGCAGCGGCACGATGATCGCGGACGGCCTGTCGATCATCAACGCAGACTTCTCCAGCACGTCGTTCCGCGTGGCCCGAACGAAGATCGGCGGGCACAACTTCCTCGGCAACAACGTCGCGTATCCCGCGCAGAGCCGGGCGGGCGAGAACTGCTTGCTGGGCACCAAGGTGCTGGTGCCGGTCGACGGCCCGGTGCGCGAGAACGTGGGGCTGCTCGGTTCGCCGAGCTTCGAGATCCCGCGCACGGTGGCGCGGGACCGGCAGTTCGACCACCTCAGGAGCGGCGATGCGCTGCGCCGGGGCCTCGCCGCGAAGAACCGGCACAACTCCGTCACCATCGTGATGTTCCTGCTGGTGCGCTGGATCTATTTCCTGGGCCTCGTTCTGCTCGGCTGGGCCACCACGGACGTCTACCCCGTGCTCGGGCTGTCGGCGATCGCGCTGGCGTCGCTCGTCGGGATGCTGTTCAGCGTCTGTTACTTCACCCTGGTCGAACGCGCCTCCCAAGTGATCCACCCTCTGCAGCCGCTGTACTGCTCGATCTACGACATCCGCTTCTGGCGGCACGAACGGTTCTGGAAGGCCGCTGCGATGGCCTACGTGCAAGCCTTCAACGGCACACCGTTCAAAGGCGTGATCTGGCGGATGCTCGGGGCCCACATCGGCCGCCGGCTTTTCGACGACGGCTGCGGGTTACCGGAAAAGACCCTCGTGACGATCGGCGACGACGTCACGTTCAACCCCGCCAGCAAACTGCAGTGCCACTCCCAGGAGGACGGCACCTTCAAGGCCGACCGCATCGCCGTCGGGTCCGGCTGCACGATCGGAGTCGGGGCCCTGGTCCACTACGGAGCATCGATGGGCGACGGCGCGTCGCTCACCGCCGACTCCTTCCTCATGAAGGGCGAGGAGGTACCACCCCATGCTTGGTGGGGCGGCAACCCGGCCAGCGAGATCCGAGCCCAAGACTCACGGGTCTCCGCTTGAGCCCTCGGCGTACGAAGTAGTCGCCCTAGGCCTCGACGCCGCGAGAGCGGGATGGGTACGGCGCCCAGCTCGGCAACGGTGTCCGTGGGCGGTTTGGCTCAGACGGTGACGAGGAGCCCGGTGAGGTACATCGCGAGCAGACCGGCGGCGGCACCGCCGATCGTGGTGGGGTCGAGCATCCGGGCGTGGCGGTCTCTCAGGGATGGGGCGATCTGGATGATGACCTGTGCGATCGCGCCGACGCCGATGCCGAGCAGGAACGCGGAGAGTTCCGCGTTTCTCACGGTGGCGCCGACAAGTGTTCCGGCGATCGCTGGTGCGCCGGCGAGGATGCCGAGGCCCAGCAGGCGGAGCAGCGGGGGACGTTGCTCGGTCAGGGGCGCGACGATCGCGAGACCTTCGGTGGTGTTCTGGATGGTGAACCCGACGACCAGAGCGGTGCCGAGGGCGAGTTCGCCGACGGTGTAGGCGGCGCCGATCGCGAGACCTTCGCCGAGGTTGTGCAGGCCGATCCCGATCGCGATCATGACGGCCAGGCGGGTTCCGGTCGCCCGTTCCAGCTCCTCTTCGCAGCGGCCGGCTTTCAGGCGGTGGTCGACTGCGGTGAGGGCGAGGAAGGCCAGCACGGCGCCGAGCACGACGAGGGCCGGACCGCCGAACGCGCCTCCGCCGCGCCCGGCGAGCTCGACACCTTCGAGCGTCGCGTCCACGGCGAGAAACGCAAGCAGCCCGACGGTCACGGCCAGCAGCACGCGCATTCCCCGGGCGCCGATCCGGCGCAGCACGGGCAGCAACAGCATGCCGAGCACGACGGGGATGATTCCGACGTAGGTACCCAGCAGGGCCATCACGGCGAAGAAGCCGCCGTTGGCGGGCGGGGTGCTCACCGCGGCCGGGATCTCGTGTTCGATCGCCAGGCCGGTGGAGGTCAGCATCGCGACCGTGTACGGCTGTCCGTTCTGCCACGGGTAGGTCAGCCGTAGTGTGTCGGTGCCGAGCCGTTGGATCGGCCCCGTCCCGCCGGTGAAGTCGACGTAGGTGTCGTTGACGAACACCTGCGCGACCTGCACCGGATCCGGGCCGGTGTTGCGCAGGGTCAGTTCGATCGCGCCCGGGGTCAGCTGGGTGTGTTCGACGATGAGCTGCTCGATCGGTGGTCCGGTGCGTTCGGGCAGCGACCGGCCCCCGAGTACGGCAAGTGCTGCCAAGGCGATCCCGACGAGGACGACACCGGCGATCGCGGGCAGCCATGCCCGCAGCCCCGCCGTGCGGCCGTCGGTCATTCGGTCACCTCGAAGAAACCCATCCAGCCGAGTTCGGCGAACTCCGTTTTGTGAGCGTGGAACATGAACTTCCCGGTGTGCGGGAATCGCAGCTCACAGATTCCGCGCTGGCCCTGGGCCTGAACGACGGTGTCGGTGTACTCGGAGGGTTCGAGGCGGGTGCCGGTCGGGTAGTAGTCGAAGAAGTTGCCGTGCAGGTGGAAGCTGTTGATCGGGTCGTATTCGAGAATGTTGACCAGGTAGATCCGGACCAGCTCGCCGCGGCGGACCCGGATCGGCTCGTGCATGTAGTGGAACGGGATGCCGTTGACCGCGTAGAGCTGATTGCCCTGCCCGTCGAAGGTCGTGTTGTAGCCGTGCATCACCATGACCAGCTCATCGGCCGGCGGACGCGGCTGGGGCGGGTCGACGATGAAGGTGCCGTACATGCCGCGGGCGATGTGCTCGGCCAGCGGACCCACGTGACAGTGGTAGAGGTGCAGCCCGAACGGCTGAGCGTCGAACTTGTACACCACGCTGTGCCCGGGTTCGATGACCCCGGGCCCGATGTTGGGGACCCCGTCCATCTCGGCCGGGTGGATACCGTGGAAGTGCATCGTGTGCGGGTGGGCCGAGCCGTTGGTGAACCGCACCCGCAGCAGATCGCCCTGCCGGCAGCGCAAGGTCGGACCGGGCACCCGTGCGTTGAACGTCCAGGCCGGGAACCGGACACCGGGCGCGACCTCCACGTCCTCGTCACTGGCGAAGATCTCCCACTCCCGCAGCGGGCGGCCCCGGTCGGTCCGCGAGACGCGGCCGTAGTCGAAGTCGCGCAGGACCTCGCTGGGGTGGAAACCGTTCGCCCGATGGTCGACGGTGCCGCCCTGGCGGAACATCGGACCGTTCACGCCGCCGCCGTGCGCGCCCGCATGCCCGCCCGCATGCGTGCCGGCCGGAGTGACCGGCTCCTCGGACGATGCGGGCAGGGCGCAGGCGCCAAGCGCGAGGCCCGCGGTGCCCGCCAGGGCACCTCCCAGCAGGAACCGGCGTCGCGTCGCGGCCATCACGCACCTCCTTCGGGGGCAACCACCGTGCCGCATACGGCTCGGATGCGGCCTCCAGCTCGACGCTGCGTGTCCGGTGGGTCATCGCTTTTCCCGGCGGCACCCGACCGCCAGTTTTCGGTGTTCCAAACTTATATGTGTGCCGATGCGAATACAACCGTTCGGGGCATAGCGACCTCCGCTGCGACCTGCGGTGCATCGAGTTCGACCAAGTTGAGTCGTTGTGCGCTGCGCAGCCACAGGCAGAGCAGACCGCCGGACGCGCCGTGCGCCTGTGGGCGCTGGGTGATCCGACCCGGCTGAGGATCGCGCATGCCTTGTATGTCGGCGACGAGGTCTTCGTGTGCGGCCTTTGGCCCGGATCGTCGGAGCGTCACAGGGGCGTGTGTGTCGCGAGAACTCCCTCGGGCCCCTGGCGCTCTGGGGCAGCCTCGCCCGGACGGTCGCTGAAATTCGGCTGAGTTTGCCGGGTACGAAACTTTCTTGTATCGGGCAGAACCCCGGCAACGGTGTGTTGCCGGGGTTCTGTCGTGTTCAGGATCGCTATGACGCCGTCGGTGTCTCTGCCTTGGTCGTGTTGCGCGGTCCCGGATCTCGACGGCCTACCAGAGAAGGTCGCCGTCGGGCGGGGGCCGACGTGGTGACGGTGACGATCGACATCGATTTCGTCGCCGAGGCGTACGTGCATCGGTTGTGACCGCTCAGCCCTGCCGGTTCCTTCTCTTCCCCGCAAGGCTGAGCTGTCTCTGCGGTTTACAGCGACCGGAACAGGTGGCTGGCGTTGTTGTTCAGTAGCTCGGGAACGAAGTTGCCCCAAGTGCCGGGGTAGTAGGTCATTTCGGCGCCGCCGTAACCGCTGTTGTAGTACACCGTGACCTTGTATTTGGTGCGGTTCCACGCGGAGATGGCGTTGTTCTTGACGCAGGTGTTGATCCCCCGGCCGGCTCCCTTGAACTCGTAGCAGGTCGGCTGGGAGTCGCCGTAGTTTGAGATCGAGCCGGTAAAGTCCGACAACGACTCCGTCCGTTCATTGCCCCAGTAGAGGCAGAATTCCCCCGCGTCACAGTGTCCGTCACGAGCCGCTGCTTGAGCCGTGCTGACTGTCGTGGCCGCGAGAACGACACTGGCCCCGACGGCGACCGAGGTCCGCGCAAGGACCTTTCCGTTGTTCCTCAACAGAATCCTCCCCTGTTCGCTGAAATGTTCCCTGGCACGTGGGGACATACCGGCATTTTTGCGCAGTAAAGGCTGATTCAGGGAGGATCCGGCTAAAGTAACCTGATTGGCCCATCGAAGTGTGGGGCAGCGACAAAGCGGCCACTTGGCGACCGCTGCCAAGCCGGATCTCCTGGCACTCGCAGCGTGTCCACGATCCGCCTGCGTCCCAAGGTTCCTCCGTCGTCACACATTTCGAACGTGATGATCATGGAGAGTTATGCAGTACCGGAGATCAACAACTGCCATGCAGGCTGGACAACACGTACACGTCGAGGCCAGCCGTTGGCAGTCCTCCGTGGCCCGTGGCTCACGCGACGCGGTGAACGAGGCCGTGTTGCAGCCGGTGGTTCAGTTCCCACAGCGCGGTGCGGTTGGAATCCCACTGCACGGCCTTCGCTGCGTTGTCGAGGCTGAACCAGCCGTACTCGGTGTGCTCGTGCGACAAGTTCACCTCGGTGTCTTCCACGCGGATACCGAACGCGTACTCCGGGATCACCAGCACGTCCGGTCCCCACGTGAACTCCCCAGTCACGGAGACAACCGGGATCGTGGCACGCGCATCCAGCGCGACGAACTCGCAGTCACCGACCAAGCCGGCTTCCTCGGCGGCTTCCCGCCGCGCCGCCTGCAGCGGGGACTCGCCCGCTTCGCCACCGCCGGCCACACCCTGCCAATAGTCGGCATCAGCCCGCCTGAACAACGCGAACTCCGTGCCCTGGCCAGTCTGCCGGTAGGGCAGCACCAAAACCTGAAACGCAGCACGGTCGTTCATGACCAAGATCCTCCCAGCTCGCAGCGCCAGGATCGCCCTCCAGTTTGAGCTCGCTCTGTATAAACGCCGCGTACGTGGTTCCCTGGTCTCCCATGACTGAACGAGCTACCGAGCGTGCGTCGCGGCGGCGCGGTCAGCGGCATGACAAGAAGCCAAGGCGGAAACTAGCCGAGTCGAACAAAAACGAGACCTCGGGTAGCAATGTGGCGCTCGAGGTCGGCAGCGCCGGCCCGACTGCGCGGTGCCGCGCAGCGGTGGCGACCGCGCTAGCAGTGCGGCTGCTGCGCTCCACTTCAGCCAGGGAAGTCCGCGTACTCGACGTTCGGTCCGTACAGTGCGACCTTGACCGCTTCCAGCAGTTCCTCGAGGCCGACCGGTGTGGTGACGCCGTCCGGCCCGGTGAGGGTCCAGGTGTCGGTCCAGGTGACCGTGTACACCTCGTGCCGGTAGTTCTCGAACTCCACGAACAGGTCGTCCCGGCCCTCGCCGCGGGTCACCATGCTGACCAAGGATTTGAGCCCGGCGAAACCGCGTTTTGCCTGTACGGAACCAGTGGCGCCGCGGTAGCGGTATTTCAGGTACGGGGACGGCCGGCGGTCCCACCTGGTGCCGCGGATGCCGCTGCCGCGGCTGTAGCGGTATTCGGCGTCTTGGAGGCTCTCGTCGCCGGCGACCTCGCAGCGGTAGACCGGGATGACAGCCCGGACCGCGTCGTTCATCTCGGCGTCGTCCGGGTACCAGCGGTGCAGAGGCGAGGTGGCTGCGGCCACCGCGTCGAAGGCGTATCCCGGGTGGGAGAAGCCTTCGGCCGCCGTCAGCGGGGCGTCGGTGGTCAGTTCGGTGCTGTGCGAGCGGGCGAAGGACAGCAGCGCGATGGCCAAGCCTTCGTCGTACGAATCCAGTGCGTATGCCTGGAACGCACGCTTGCCGTCGGCGTACAAGGCAGCGCTGGAATCGAAGCCGGGGGCGGTCGCCCAGTGCCAGGCGTCGGGCAGGTCGCCGAGCGCGGCGACGCCGGGCATGGCCGTGTAGGTTTCGCGTAGGTCCACCGTTCGCCTCCCGATCTTGCCCTTGTCAGTGCAAGGTACACGGATGCCGCGGTCCCGGCTCCGTGTCCGCATAGCGCTCGGTGAGCTGCGCGCCTTCGGACGAGTTCTGCGATTTGCCCATGGCTTCCATGTCGTCGGTGTTGTTGTACCAGGCCTTGCGCTCCGCGTCGGTCATGTTGTGGCCTTCGGCGTTCCAGTGCTCGACGACCGGCGGAACGTGTTCGTAGGTCAGGTTCCGCTCGCCGTTCGCGTCGTAGTACGGAATCGGGCGGCCCTGCGCGTCGACCCAGTTCAGCTGTTCGTGTGGAATGCGGGCGCCGCTCGCGTCCCGCGGGACGTCGCCCAGCGCTCGGCCCTCCGTGGTCCACTTCGTCGCCATCTCATCATGCGTGGACTGCCAGTAGCCGCCGGGGTATTCGGTGCCGCGGTTGTGAATGTGGTCGGCGGGCGGCAGCGACGGGTCGTGTGCCCATTGCTGGCTCGCCGGGTCCCGGTAGCCGGCGAGGCCCAGCGGGTCGGCCACCGCGAGCGGGTTCGCGACGTAGGTGTAGTGGTTCGCGGACGGGGCCAGTCCGATCGGGTCCGGCGACAGGTACCGCGCGGTGTGCGGGTCGTAGTAGCGGTGGACGTTGTAGTGCAGTCCGGTTTCGTCGTCGTAGTACTGGCCTGGGAAGCGGAGCGGGCAGCCGGTTCCGTCCGAAGTGGACATCGCGATGGTGTTGCCCCACAGGCCGCTTGTCCGGTACCAGGCGACCCGGCCGGTCGCGTCGACCAGTTCGGTCGGTGCGCCGATCAGGTCGGCGACGATGGCGTAGAAGCGGGTGTCGATGGCCGCCGTGGGCGCGTCGGCCAGCCAGGAGCGGGTGGTTTGCGCGATGGGTTCGGCCGAGCCGCCGCGGTAGTCCCAGGACGTGACGGAGGTCCGGCCGTCGACGGTATGGGCGGCTTCGGCCAGGACGGTGCCGTCCCAGGAGAACGTGGTTTCTTCGGCGATGCTGCCGTCGGGGGCAAGTCGGTGTTTGGCGATCCGGCGGCCGAACGGGTCGTAGCGGTACCGCCAGCGGGTGCCGTCCGGGGTGGTGATGCCGATCAGCTGGTCGCGGTCGTTCCACACGTAATCGCGGATTCGGCGTTGACCGGACAGGCCGCGGCGGATTTCGCGGACGAGCCGGCCGGAAGCGTCGTAGGAGTAGGAAGTCCGGCCCGCGCTGCGCAGCAGCATTCCTTCGACCGCGCGGGGGCCGGCCACATCGGAAGCATCCTCTGTGGACGGACCTGGTTGCGCGGAGACCAGGTTTCCCAGTGTGTCGTAGGCGTACTGCTCGGTCCAGGTGGCGGCCTGCACGCCGGTGACGCGCCCGCCCGGGGTGAGCTGGAAGACGCGGGCGCCGTGCACCCGGTCGTCGATCGCGAGCACCTGACCGTCGGCGCGGTAGCGGAAACTGCGTTCCTGGAGCGCGCGATTCGGTTGCCCGGCGGACACGAGCGTTTGACCGGTGAGGCGGCCCAGTTCGTCGTGCGTCTGGGCCAGGCTCGCGTTTTCGCCGAGGCGGCGGAGCACTTCCCGGCCTTCCCGGTACTCGAAGGCGACCGTTCCGGCGGTCCCGGTCATCGCGGTTTCCCGGCGCAGCTGGTCGTACTGCCACCGTGCTTCGACCCCGGACGGGGTGATCCGGCGGACGCGGCGGCCGGTCGAGTCGTATTCGTTGCGCAGCACGCGGCCGTTGACGGACTCGGCAACCGGGCGGCCGAGCAGGTCGCGTTCGTAGGTCACTTCGACGGCGCCGTCGGCGACCCGGCGCAGGCGGCCGCCGTCGTCGTACTCGTAGGCGATGGTCGTTTCGCCGAAGGTCTCCCGGGACACTCGGCCGCGGAAGTCGCGGGTCAGCTCGGTCACTGCGCCGCCCGCTTCGGCGCGCGAGATCATCGCGCCCATCGCATCGACCCGGTATTCGAGCGCGCGGCCGGTGAAATCCTGTTCGCCGATCAGGTTTCCCGCCGGATCGTAGCGGTAGGACCAGGTTTGCCCGGCCGGGTTGCGGACGCCGGTGAGCCGCAGTTCGGTGTCGTGGGTGAAGGTGTGCCTGATGCCGTCCTGGCCGGTGCGCGCGGCGAGCAGGCCGAACGGGCCGCGTTCGAAAACCGTGGTCGCGCCAGTGGCCGAGCGGGCTCGGACCAAGCTGCCTTCGAGATCGTAGAACCGTTCCTCGCGGTCGCCGTTGGCGGCGACGCGCCAGGTCAGCGCGCCTTCGCGAGTCCAGCCGTACCGGGTGGTGCGGCCGCGTGGGTCGGTCGCTTCGATCGCCCGGCCGAAGCCGTCGAGCCGGAACGTGGTGGTTTCGCCGTCCGGCGAGGTGATCGACAGCGGGCGTCCGGCGCCGTTGCTGGTGTACGTCCAGCGGGCGCCGTCCGGTTCGACGGTGGCGGCCAGGTGGCCTCGCTCGTCCAGTTCGCTGGTCGCAACCGCGCCCAGCGGATCCACTGTGGACACGATGCGGGCGGCGTCGTCGTAGGTGTGCTGCCAGACCGCGCCGTTCGGCTGGGTCACGGTGACCGGCAGCCGCCAGCGCGGGTCGTACTCGATGGTGAGCGCGGTGCCGTCGGGGTATCCGATCCGCGTCGGGTCGCCGTTCTCGTCACGTTCGTAGCGGGTGACCGCACCGTTCTTGTCCGTAAAGGACAGCAGACGGTGGAACCGGTCGAACTCAGGGCGTTCGACACCGCCGTTCGGGTCGACCACCGCGGTGATGTGGTTGTGCTCGTCGTAGTGGTATTCGGTGCGCCGGCCGAGGCTGTCGGTGACGATGGTGACCCGGCCGGCCAGGTCGTAGTCGAAGGTCGCGTCGAGGTACCCGTCGAGGCCGGCGCCGCGGACGACGCGTCCGTCCGGGCCGTATTCGTACTCGTAGCGGTAGCCGGTGCGGTCGGTCCAGGCGACGATCCGGTCCGCGTCGTCGTAGTCGTACTGGTAAGGCGCGCCGGTCGAGTTCACGATGCCGGACAGCCGGCCGCGCCGGTCGTAGCGGAACGACACGATCGGCACATCTTCGCCGTGTTCGGCGCCGCCGAGCAGGCGGTATCCGGCGATGCGGAGGCCGTCCGCGCCGTCGACGGTGTCGACGCCGACCCGGTAGCCGCCGGAATGCGTGACCGCGAGCGGACGGCCGGTTTCGTCGCGCAGGTAGTCGACGCGGTGCCCGCTGCGGTCCGACAGCGAGTCGATCTGCCACTCCCTCGGCGCCGTGGGGTGCGCGGCGAACCGGCGGGTCCAGCCGGATTCCTGGTCGACGAGCAGGAAGGTTTCCGCGGCGGCATCCCAGCTCAACGGCCAGCGGGCGCCGAAGCTCGGCAGCACCGGAGAGCCGTCGCGGGCGGGATGGATGTAGCTGAGCACTTCCGCGTCCGTGCCGTAGTACCGGACGAAGTCGTCGGTCAGCACCAGCCGTTCGTCCAGTGTGGACGCCCAGCCGGGGCCGAAGGAACGACCGTCGGCGTAACCGGAGGCGTACGCGCGGTTCAGCACCAGCGGCAGCAGCCCGGGTAGCTCGACGTCGGTGCCCGCGGTGATCATCTGGCCGGACACTGCGTCGACCGGGTCGCCGCCCTTGCCGTCGCAGCCGCCGGTTCCCTCGGACTTCTGCCCGCCGGCCGCCTCCGGATCGTGGCTGCCGGGCGCGTTCGGGTCGGCGCCGTGGTTTCCGGGCGGCGTGCCGTCGGGGACGCTGCCGTCCGGCTCCGGCGTGGACGAAGGCGAGGTCCCGTCGTGCGGGGCGCCGGGTTCGTGCGGGCCGGAGTGGCCGGGTTCGGCCGACGAGACGTGCGTGCCGTCTTCACCGGGACGTCCGTGCAGCTCGGACATCACCTTCTTGACCGCGGCGAAGATCTCTTCGAGCTTCGACATCAGCGGCCGCAGCTTCTCGACCGAGTTGATCAGCTTCTTGATCAGCGCGCCGATCTTCTCGATCCACGCCGAAACCTGCTCGACCACCTGCGCCACCACGACCGGCGTGCCGAGCCCGAGCGAGCAGACCTCCTCCAGCGCGTCCTGGATGAAATCGCCGACCGCCTGGGTGATCATGTCGCGGACCATGGCGCGCACCGCGGCGGTGATCACCCCGACGATCTGAACCACGATGCTGATCCCGCTCGCGCAGGTCGCGGCCGCATTGAGGTGGTCGATCTTGTTCTTGACGTTCGCGCGGTAGGCGTCCGCGGCCTGGCCGGTCCAGTGCGCAGTGTCCTTCTGCACGCTGTCGCCGAGGTCTTTGGCCGCTTTTTCCACGGCCTTCGCGATGTTGCCCCAGGTCTGCGAGTAGGCGGTGATCTGGTCGGCATCGCCGGCCAGTTGGTTCAGCGCGTCCTGCAACGGCTGGACGTGCTCGATCAGCCAGTTGAGGCCGTAGGAGATGAGCGTGCCGACCGGGTTCATCGCGATGGTCAGCAGGTCCATCGCGGTCCCGAGCGCGGCGATGCCGCCCTCGATCCACGAACCGGACTTGATGCCGTCGTAGGCACCGATCGCGTCGTCGAGGACGTTGATGCCGGTGTGCCAGGTCGTCGAGTCCTGTTTGGCGGCGACCAGCGGATTGCTCACGGCAGGTCCTTGCCGAGGCTGGTGATCCGCTGCGAGTGCGCCTGTTCGGTGTCCTGGTAGGTCTTCGCCGCCTGCTGGATCGACTGCGACAGCGTGCCCATGGCCTGCTGCGCGGCGCCGAGGGTGACCAGGCCGGGAGTGCTGACCGCGAGCACCATCGGCACGAAGAGCGGGCCGCAGATCAGGCCGTACGCCTGCACGCCCATGGTGACCTGCTCGGCCGCGGCGAGCGCCTGCCCCAATGTCTGCCCGACCTGCTCGACCGCTTTCGCATGGGCGAGCAGTTCGTCCGGGCGGACTTGGTAGCCGCCGCCGTTGGTCGCACCGTCCGGCATGGTCGCCTCTCGTCCCGGCTATTCGCGGATCATGACCGGGCCGCCCCAGCCGTCGTCGTCATCGTCGGACGGGGCCGGCGGGCGCAGCGGCGGGGCCTGCGGGCGCGGCGGCGGCGGTGGCGGCGGCGCGGCCTCAGGTTCGTCGGCGAGCCGGCCGATCCGGCTGGTCGGCGCCGGCGGAGTTTCGGCTGGCTCGGGTTCCGGCTCCGGGAACTTCGCTCGGTAGCTGCCGACGATGGTGTCGCGGGTCTGCGGATCGTCGCCGATGGTGTCCGCCATGACCTCGCTGAGCCGGTCCGGCAGCTTCGACTGCGCGGTGCGCAGCGCGGACAGCACCGCTTTCGCGACCTGATCGCCGGACATCTCCCGGACGCGATCGGTGATCCGCAGGTCGCTGACGTTGCCGGCGGAGTCGACGGTGACCGTGGCGGTGCCGTCTTTGCTGGCTGCCGACACCACGACCTGCTCAACAGCCTGCTGCATCGCGCGGTAGCGCTGCGCTTTCTGCTTCGCTTGCGCGACTAATTGATCGACGCGGGCTTCTGCATTGTTCGCTTTGTCCGATATCGGGTCGCTCATCCGGTTGTTCACCCCCATCGCCGAGCCGGGTACGAGGAAACCATCGAAATCGGACCGGCGTGTGGCAGACGTTCCGGAATTACGCCGAATGCCGCACGGCGGCACCGAGTCGGCGGAACCGTCCGGGAACGGGTTGATGCCGGCGCGATGGATTCTCGCGCTGAGGCCGGTTACGCGGCGCTCCTTGTTCTTCACAGCAACGGTGAACTCGGAGAGGTGGGCGAACGCTGGGGGCTTCGGTTGGTGTTGTGTTCGACAAGGCACCGCATCGAAGCATCCGCTGAGGCGTCACTCCCTCGTGAGGTGAGGCATCAGCTGAGCTACGCGAGCGAGCAGTCGAAAGCTTCGAAGCTGAAGGAAAACGAACGCTCCCGTACGTGCTGAAGGTCGAGAGGACCGAACCCAGTGCGGACCCGAAGACGCCGTCCGCAGGCGTCGGCAACGTGAACGGGAAGGACGGGGGTGCGCGGATTTCCCCGCTCGTCGACGTGCGCGCGTTGGTTCGCCCGCAGCTGCTCCGCTGGTACCTCGCGGCGATCACCCTCGGCCTCGCTCTGATCGGCTCTCAGACGGTCGGCTTGACGTTCCTCTCCGCGGATCCCGCGAAGGTCGGATACGGGCTGAAACTTCCGGCCATTGTCCTCGCCCAGGTACTCGTGGTCGCCGGCCTGGCCGGGGGAATCGGCGCGTTGTTGATGTCCCGGTTGAGCCGCGCCATCGGTGGCACCCGCACCGCGATCGCAGGCATCTTCATCGACGTGGTCGTGCAGATCATCTTCATCGTGCAGCACGATTCCGTTGTGCTTTTCGTGGTCGTGACTCCGCTGTCGACCCTGGGCACGTCGCTGGCGTTCGCCGCGCTCCCGGCGATGATCGCCGAGCACAGCCCTTCCGACGAGATCGCGATGGCCACCGGGATGTACAACACGACGCGGGCGATCGGCGGCAGCCTGGGCGGCGCGGTCTTCGTCTTCGTCCTGTCCAGCATGACGCTGCCCGGCACGAGAATCGCCAGCGAAGGGGCCTACGTTCTCGCCTGGACGATCTGCGCGACCGCGGGCGTCATCACGATCGGTTTCCTCGCTCTCGTCGGCCGCGGGAGCCGCCGGAAATAGCCCGGCCGCGGGCTTTGCCGAGGACGTGGCCGGATCCGGCCGGCCGGCTGTCGATGCGGGAGCGGACCGTCGTGGCCGTGGTTACCCGGTCACCGCCGGCCGGTCGCGGCCGCGCGGTCCGCGATGATGCCCGCGACGCGCGCCGGCGCCGACAGGAACGCCGAGTGCGCCGTGGGCAGCTCGACGACCGTCGTGGGGTTCGAGGGGAACGTCGTGTCCGCTTGAGCGACGAAGAGCCGCTGCAGCCCGGCCGGAATGGCGCGGTCCTCCGTGCACACCACGTACGTACGGGGAATCGAGCCCCAGCCCTGTTCGGTCAACGTGGTGCTCTCGGCCACCATGGCCAGCGGCGCGTCGCAGCTGAGCAGCGCGGTCGCGGCCGCCGCCTGGGAAGGTTCGACGTCTCCGTAGAAGGCTTCGCGGATGGCCGCCTGGGCCTCGGGATCCGGACTGCGGTGGTCGATCCGCAGCGCGCCGATGGCCGCCGGGTCACCGACCAGCAACTGCATGAACCGGTTGTCACGGCCCTCGGGCAGCGACGGGTAGTCGAGGCACGGCGTGTTCGAGGCCGGCATGTACGCAGCCAGATACACCATGTGCGCGACGAGCTCGGGCCGCCGTTCCGCTGCTCTGCTCAGCACCGCACCCCCCATGCTGTGCGCCACCACGCAGACCGGCTTTCCCCTGCCGACGCTGTCCAGTTGCGCCACCAGAAGGTCGGCGGCGGCGTCCAGCCCGACCCCCGAGACCGGCGACGGTTCCGTGGCGTAGGCGGCCGGGTCGAACGGACGCCGGGCGGCGGATGCCGGAGACGTCGCGTGGAGACCGTGCGCCGCCATGTCGACCGCGACCGCGGTGCGGCCCTGCCCTGCCAGCTCGGCGATCACCTCCGTCCAAGCCCACGCTCCGTGGTAGAAGCCGTGCAGCAGAACGACCGGCTCGTTCGACATGAATCCTCATTCTCGACGCAGGGTCACGCGGGCATTCCGCCGGAAGGTAGCGGATTCGCGACTGTCGCGGTCACTGTCATTTGACTGGTTTCGCCTTCATCCGTGGGCTTCTGTCCGCGGCGCACTGTCCACCTGCGACCGATGCTCGTTCCTTTTGTCCGGGTATGGCGGGGGTGATTCGGACCGCGCTCGTGGTGACCACGCCGGCCGCGAAGCCCAGCGGATGCGAACCGGGGCCCGGCACGGGAGCCGGGTAACGCGCGCCGCCACGCGCGGCCGACCTGCGCGACACCCGCACCTGTCGAACGACTGTCCGAGGCGGCGAGACGGCGCCGATTCCCTGTGGCCATCCGACGGAAGCGGGCGAGCAGGGCGGGACTGGATCCTGAGAACCGCCGGGGGTGCGTGCTCGGCCCGCATCGAGGCGGCTTTCGAGGAGCGCCGGTCAGGCCTGCTCCAGTGAAGACAGCGTCCTATTCAAAGGGAAGATTCGCATGAATGATTTCTCCGCCGACGAGGCCGACACGATTGTGCTCGTTCACGGCCTCTGGGTGAACCCGCGCAGCTGGGAGGGGTGGAAACACCATTACGAGGCCCGGGGATACCGGGTGTTCACCCCGGCCTGGCCGGGGCTCGATCGCGAGGTGGAGGAGCTCCGGCGTGATCCCGCGGGTATCGCGGGCGTCGGCCTTCGCGAGGTGGTCGACCACTACCAGAGCGTCATCCGCTCGCTGGATCGACCGCCGATCATCATGGGCCACTCGTTCGGCGGCACCGTCGTGCAGCTCCTGCTCGACCGCGGGCTGGGCAGGGTCGGCATCGCCATCGACTCGGCAGCCGTCAAGGGTGTCCTTCCGCTGCCGCTGTCGACCCTCAAGTCGACCTTCCCGGTCCTCGGGAACCCGGCCAACAAGAACAAAGCGGTCGCGCTGACGCCGGAGCAGTTCCACTACGCCGTCACCAACACGCTCACCGAGAGCGAGTCCGCTGCGCGCTACGAGCGGTACGCCGTCCCTGGCTCGGCCCGCGTGCTCTTCCAGGGGGCGTTCGGCAACTTCAACCCCCGCGCCGCGACCCGCGTCGATTTCCGCAAGCGCCAGGCCCCGCTCCTGTTCATCGCGGGGGAGGCCGACCACCTCGTGCCACCCAAGGTCAACAAGGCCAACTGGCGGCTCTCCAGCAAGTCCGCGGCCGTCACCGAGTACAAGGAATTCCCCGGGCGCTCGCACTTCATCATCGGCCAGGACGGCTGGCAAGAAGTCGCCGACTACGCCCTGAACTGGGCCGAGGAACACGCCGCCGCCCGTGTCTGAGCGTCGACGCCTCCGGACCCAGCACCACGAACCCCCGCAGGCGGACACGTCTGCGGACAGCAATGACAATTGTTCCGAACAAGGAGAAACCGTGCGTAAACGTCGTGTTTTCCGCTCCGCCGTCCTCGGCGCGACCGGGATCGCCCTCGTCGCCGGCGTGACCACGCTGGCATCGGCCGCACCGGCCCCCCAGGCCGCGCCTGTCGCGCTCTCGCACCCGGCCGCGGCTCCGAAGCCGACGATCGTCCTCGTCGACGGAGCCTGGTCGAACTCCCAGAGCTGGGGCGATGTGACCAGGTCCCTGCAGGCGGCCGGCTACCCGGTCGTCGCCCCGCCGACGGCCCTGCGCAGCCTCTCCGGCGATTCCGCCTTGCTGGCTTCCTACCTCAAGACCATCCAGGGCCCGATCGTCCTGGTCGGGCAGTCCTACGGCGGAGCCGTCATCACCAGTGCCGCCACGGGCAACCCCAACGTCAAGGCTCTGGTCTACATCTCGGCCTTCGAGCCGGACATGAATGAAAACGTCACGACCCTGACTGGGCAATTCCCGGGCAGCCACATCAGCACCGACCCCACCGCGATGCCTCCCACCGCCCTCAGCCCCGTCCCCGTCCCCTACCCCAACCCCCACGGCGATCCCGAGATCGAGCTGTACGCCAAGGCGGCCCAGTACCGGGACCTGTTCTTCAGCAACCGCGTCTCCGCGGCCACCGCCGCGGAACTCGCCGCTACGCAGAACCCCGTCGCCTCGGCGGCCCTGGGCGAGAGCCTCGCCGGCGAGCCGGGCTGGAAGACGATCCCCTCGTGGACCCTCGTCTCCACCGCCGACCACTTGATTCCCACGGCCGCCGAGCGCTTCATGGCCACCCGCGCCCACTCCCACATCGTCGAGGCCAACACTCCCCACGCCGCACAGGTGACCAACCCGGGGATCGTTGTCAACCTCATCGAGCGGGCCGTCGCGGGCACCCGGTGACGTGAACCGGACGACACCGCCGGCCAACCCGGCGGTGTCGTCCGGTATAGGCCGATTTATTCCGGCGTTCCTTCGAGCGAAGCAGAGCCGGCCCCGCCGCGCCATGACCGTGGCGAACTGCCGTAGGCACGAGAAAACGCCCGGCTGAAGGCGGCTTCCGAGATGTAGCCCACGCGGGCGGCGATCCGGCCGACTGGGTCGGCCGTGCCGCGCAGCAGGTGCGCCGCGTGGCCCAGCCGGCACCGCAATACGTACGAACCGGGCGTTTCCCCGACCGACTCGGCGAACCGCGTCGCGAACGCCGAACGCGACAGCGACGTGAGCCGCGCCAGCTCGTCGACGGGCCAGTCACGGCCGGGGTCCCGGTGGATCGCGGTGAGGACCGGTGCGAGCACCGGGTCGAGCGCTGCCGTCAGCCAGCCGGCGTTGCGCACATCGCCGGCTGAGGCCCACGACCGCAGCGACCAGATGAAGAGCAGATCGAGCGCTCTCGAAACCATCACGCGGGTGCCGGGTGCCGAGTTCGTCACCTCGAACACGAGGAGCTCCCTGATGGGCAGGAGCCACGCCGCCGATCGCGCGTCGCCGCGGATCACGATCGCCGCCGGCAGAACGCCGAGCAGTGGCGCGGCGACAACCGTCTCGACCACGAACTCCCCGGTCACCCAGGTCGTGTGCGGCGTCGCTCGGACGATGTGGGCATCACCTCGCGCGAGCAGCACCAGGTCTCCTGCACCCAGCTCCACCGTGTCTTCGCCCGCCACCTCGACGCTGATCCCGCCCTCCTCGACGAGGTGCAGCACCCTGGCCCCGGCCGGATGCCGCTCACGCGGGCTCGATCGGCGGCGCACCTCGCCACCCTGCAGGTGAATCGCCTGCAACACGTCCGAGAGCGCATCGTGCTCGCCGTAAGGCGGCGGCTGTGGTGAATCGGCAAAGTCTTCCGGATCTTGAGCCATGTTTTCGCTCCGTCCTCCTTTTAGGCTGCGACGCTGAGTGCGCGAGTGGTTCCGCCCGAACGGACCCGGCGCTCCCGACGGAGGAGGCACCCCATCATGTCTGCCAAGTGGACCGTATGTCATCGGATCATCTGAGGAAAATCGATCCGAGGTCGGATGATCCAGCTGCGGATGATACGGTCGCGCAGTGTCTCCGAAGAGCGGGCGCCGCGACGAGTTGCCGCCACCCGACGCCACCTCGGCGATCGGCGACCTGACCTGGCTGGCTCACCGCGCGGCGGCAGCGCTCGGCGACGCGTTCAACGAGGTCTCGCGGGATGCGGGGCTGGCCGATCTGCGCGACTGGCTCGTTCTCGAGCTGATCAGCAACGGTCCGGAGCGGACGCAGTTGGAGATCGCCACGGAACTCGGTGTCGACAAGACCACGTTGGTGTCGATTCTCGACCGGATGGAGCGCGACGGGCTCGTCGTCCGCGAACTCTCCGCCCGTGACCGGCGTGTGCGCATTCCGAGGGCAACCGCGAAAGGCGTCGAGGTGAAAGACCAGGTCGCCATCGCCCGCGATACGGCGATCATGCGCCGCCTGTCCTCGATTCCCGCCCGTGACCACGCGAAGTTTCACGCGATGCTGTGGAGCATCGTCCAAAATTATTGACCACCCGAACGCGGAACCACTGCTTTAGCGCCACGTCTGCACAACGGCTGACGTCAGCACTCCGCGCGGTAGGAGTGAAGGATCGCCTACGTTGACAGCCATATCTGCACACCGGCGAATCGCTTGTGGACAGTCCGGCCCGCGAGGCCGGGTGCCGGGCCGGGAATTGCCGACGGGCCGTGCAGGCGGGGGAGCGTGATCCGGTGGGCGACAACGATCTTTTCGACCACGGTGGTGTCGATTCCCTGGTGGGGCGCGGCGTGGCGTTGGAGAGAATCCGCGGCTTCCTCGCCGCCACAGATCGCGGTGGGGCGCTCCTGTTGTCGGGCGCGGCGGGGGTGGGCAAGACCGTCCTGCTCGATGCCGTTGCCGAAACCGCGGTCGCGAGTGGCTCACGGGTCCTGCGTGCCGCCGGCGTCGAGTTCGAGGCCGACGTCAGTTATTCCGGGCTGAACCAGGTTCTCTTCCCCCTGTACGAGGCGTTCGGCGAACTCGACACGGCACACGCCGATGCGCTGCAAGTCGCCCTGGGTTTCGGGAGCGGAGCACCGCCGGAACGGCTCGTCGTGTCGAACGCGACTCTCATGCTCCTGCGTCACGTGGCCAAAGCCGGCCCGCTGCTCCTGATCGTCGACGACCTGCCGTGGCTTGATCGGGCCAGCGCCGCCGTGCTGGGCTTCGTCGCCCGCAGGCTCAACGGCACCCGCGTCACCTTCCTCGGCGCCATGCGCTCGGGTAGTGAGACCTTCTTCAACCGCGGTGGCCTGCCCGAGTACGAGGTGCCGCCGTTGGACGAAGAGTCCTCACACCTCTTGCTCAACACTCGATTCCCGACGCTGGCCGCTCGAGTGCGTCAGCGACTGCTGTCGGTGGCCGAAGGGAACCCGCTGGCTCTGCTCGAGTTGCCCACGGTGCTGAGCGGGGAGCAGCGTGTGGCCCTGGAGAGCCTTCCCGTAATACTTCCGCTCAGCCTAAGGCTTCAGGCGTTGTTCGTCTCTCGGGTGTCCGTCCTCTCGCTCGCCGCACGGCGGCTGTTGCTGCTCGCGACGCTGGAGGGAACCGGCAATCTCGCGGTCCTGCAGGCGACGGCGCGCGAGGCCGGCTACGAATCCGACCTCGAGGACCTCGCTTCGGCCGAGCAGGATGGGCTGGTGGCTTTCGACGAAGGCACGCGCCGGCTCGTTTTCCGGCACCCCTTGATCCGGTCGGCGGTGGTGGATGCCTGCACGAGTGCCGAGCGCCGGGCGGCCCATCGAGCGTTGGCCCACGTGCTGGTGAGCCAGCCCGAGCGGCGGGCCTGGCACCTCGGCGAGGCTTCCGTCGAGCCGGATGAGCAGGTGGCCGGTCTGTTGGACCAGGCGGCACGCAGCATCGCGGCCCGCGGAGACGCCGTCGGAGCGGTCGCGGCGCTGGTACGGGCGGCCGATCTGAGCCCGCACAGCTCGAATCGCGCTCGTCGGCTTGCTGAGGCCGCCTACATCGGCGCCGACGCGACTGGGCAACTCCGCAACGCCTCGGAACTGCTCGAAGGTGCCCGCTTGGCCGACCCGGAGCTGATCGGCTCGCTCCACTTCGCGGCCGCCGCCGTCTTCTTGATCATCAACGGCGACGGGGACATCGACACCGCCCACCGACTGCTGGCCGGCGCCATCGAGTCCGGCACGCACCGCTACGACGCCCAGGACGGCGCCCTCATCGACGCGCTCCACCTGCTGCTGCTCCTCTGTTTCTTCAGCGGCCGCGCGGAACTGTGGGATCCTTTGTACGCGACCCTCCGACGCCTGCGACCGGAGCCGCCCGCCCTGCTGTCGGTGGCTGCCAAGACCTTCTCCGACCCAGTCCGTTCCGGTGCCGGGGCTCTGGATCAGCTGGAATCCGTTCTGAGCGACCTGCAGAAGGAATCCGACCCCGGCCGGATCGTTCGCGCCGGCACTGGCGCGCTCTACGTCGATCGCCTGGCAGATGTCCGCGAGCCGTCGTGGCGAGTTGTTCTCCAAGGGCGCGACGGCGGTCCGCCGCGCCGGCACGTCGGCGCGCTGATGCACCTGTGCCTGGACGATTACCTCACCGGCAGGTGGGACGAATGCCTGGAACTGGCCGACGAAGGAACCCAGGTGTGCCAGGACTCCGGGTACCACTTCTTCACTTGGTACTTCTGGTACTGCCGGGCCGTCGTCGCCGCGGCCCGCGGTGACGACGAAGCCGTCGACCGCTTGACTGACCAGATCATCCGCTGGGCCACACCCAGGAGAGTGGGGGTAGC
The DNA here is from genome assembly GCF_040607795.1 of Amycolatopsis sp. NPDC005232. Classification (NCBI taxonomy): domain Bacteria; kingdom Bacillati; phylum Actinomycetota; class Actinomycetes; order Pseudonocardiales; family Pseudonocardiaceae; genus Amycolatopsis; species Amycolatopsis sp. NPDC005232. The sequence goes on from NZ_JBEXHL010000014.1 coordinate 262,122, forward strand.
ACTGCACTACGCCCGGCACGTCCGCACAGTCGCCGACTCCGGCCGCGGTGACTTCGAAAGCGCCTACCAGAACGCGACGGCGATCAGCCCGGCGGGTACGTTCGCCTCCCACGTGCCGCATGCGTTGTGGGTGGCGTTGGACGTCGTCGAAGCCGCGGTACGGACCGACCGGCAGACCGCCGCCGTCGCTCACGTGCGCGCCATGCGGGAGGCCGACATCGCTGCGCTGTCCCCGCGGCTCAGCCTGCTCGCCGCGGGTTCGGCGGCGTTGTGCGCCACCGACGACGACGAGGCGGTGCGCCTGTTCGAGGAGGCGCTGAAATTGCCGGGAGTCGAAAGGTGGCCTTTCGACCTGGCCCGCGTTCACCTGGCGTATGGGGAACGACTGCGACGTGCCCGCGCGAACGCCGACTCCCGAGAGCCACTGCGTCTGGCCTACGACGCCTTTACGTTGCTCGGCGCCAGTCCCTGGGCCGACCGTGCGGCCAAGGAGCTGCGTGCCACCGGATGGGGCGCACCGAGAACCACGGCGAGCGGAGAAGTGCTCACGCCCCAGGAGCGGGAGATCGCGGATCTCGCGGCGTCCGGCTTGAGCAACAAGCAGATCGCCGAGCGCCTGTACCTTTCGCACCGGACCATCGGTGCACACCTGTACCAGATCTTTCCCAAGCTCGGGATCACCTCCAGAGCCGCACTTCGCGACGCGCTCGAGGCCCTGGAGAAATGACGCCGCCACAGTGATGTACGACGCATCACCCGACCCTTCGCCGGTCGGACCAGGTGGACGCCGCCTCAGCACACGGCGCCCTTGCCGGATCCGGCGTCGGGCCGGCGAGGAGTGATCCTCAGTGGACGGGTGCCCTTGGGGCTGCCGACGGCAGCCGCGATGGCCTGGGCCGCGAGGGCGACCTCCGCGCCGGTGAGCGCCTGCGCGGCCAGCTTCGAGTCCACCCGGTGGACCAGGCCGGGGTATCGGCCTTCATAGGCTTGAGCCGTCTCGGCGTCGTCCGGGCGGACGGTGCGTACGTGCGAGCCGCTCTCGGGGACCAGGAAACCCGGGACGACGATCGTGGTCTCGACCCCGAACTCGGTCAGCTCCTGGGCGTAACTCGCTGCGAGATGGTCGATCATCGTGACCGCTTCGGAGTGCAGCGCAAGGTAGGGCGCGCCCTCGGCATCGTGGTTCGCCGGCACCACCCACACCAGCAGGCCATCCTGCCGCTCGCGCATCTGCGGCAGCACGCAACGGTTGACGCGCTGGGTGGACAGCACATGCGCGTCGTAGATCTGCGCCAGCTGGTAAGGGGTGAAGGATTCGAGCGGCCCCCGGGGCACCGGGCCGACGGCGTGGACCACTGCGTCGATTCTTCCGGCTTCCGCCAAGATGTGATCGACCGCGGTCGAGACCGAGCGTTGGTCGGCCACGTCCAACGAAATGGGGCGCAGGCGGGACCCGTGGCCGCTCGGCTCGGCAAGGCGGCCGGCCAGGTGGACGACAGCCGGGCTGATCCCCGCGTACGCGGTGTGGCCTGAACCGACCAGCGCATTGGCGGTGGCAGCTCCGAGGTCACTGGAAGCCCCGGTAACAAGGACGATCTGTGACATGGTGCTCCTCGTTACTCTTCGGCAGATCATGGAAGCGGAGCGGCGACCGAGAACGGTGGAGGCCGGCTCGCCATCACCAGCCCAAACCCGGCTGTCCTATCAGTGTCGGCATGACGGAATCCATTCGCATAGGTCGAATGACTGTCAGTGAGACTGCGGCTCATCGATCCGGCCCTGAGCATGTGAAATGCGCCTCCAGTGCCGATTGCACGGTAACGGGCAAGGGGATTTCCGTCGATCGGTGGCCCGGTGGGGATCTCAATCGGTTCAGCGCGCGAAGATCATCGTGAAACCTGATTTCGTCACGTCGTCCTGGCTGCGCCGACCTGCACATAAGGCGGTGGCATGGGGGAATGACTGCCTGCTGCGGAGTGACGCGCTGCCCGGCGGTGGTCTTCCGACGGAAGCGGCTCCCCGCCGATCCCGGCGAGGCTGTCGGACAGCGCCAAGAGGCGGATTCCCCTCGAAGAGCGCGGAACCACCGCGCAAGAAAGGCAAGACATGGCAGCGAGTTTTGTGCAAGCACCGGCCGAGACGGTGGACGTCGGCGGAACGCCGTTCGCGTACCGCGAGCTGGGCCCGGCCGCCGGCGTGCCGCTGGTGTTGCTGAACCACATCACCGCGGTGCTCGACGACTGGGACCCCGCCGTGGTCGACGGCTTCGCGGCCGAGCGACGCGTCATCGTGGTGGATCTCCGGGGCGTCGGCGGCTCCGGCGGCACCACCCCCGACAGCATCGAGGCGATGGCCGCCGACGCGGTGGCCTTCCTGGAGGCTCTCGGGCTGGACACGGTCGATCTGCTGGGCTTTTCCCTGGGCGGCATGGTGGCCCAGGCGGTCGCCCAGCAGCGACCCGATCTGGTCCGGCGGATCGTCCTGGCCGGCACCTCGCCCGCCGGTGACGAAGGGCCTGCCGGCTGGGGCGCCGGGCTGCAGAGCGCTTTCGGGAGGTCGGCCACTGAAGGCAAGCACCCCAAGCACTTTCTCTTCTTCTCGCCGACGCCCCGCAGCCAGGCAGCCGCGGATGCCTTTATCTCTCGCCTGGACGAGCGTACCGAGGACCGCGACACGCCGGTGACGGACGAGACGATCGGTGCCCAGCTGACCGCGGCCACGAAATGGGAGCAGGGCACCTCACCCGCCGGTCTGGCCGACGTGGACAAGCCCGTCCTGGTCGTCAACGGCGACAACGACATCCTGGTGCCGACGATCAGCTCGTTCAACCTCGCGCGGCTGCTGCCCAACGCCACGTTGAGCATCTACCCGGACGCGGGCCACGGCGGGATCTTCCAGTACCACGAGCTGTTCGTACAGCAGGTGCTTGACTTCCTCCGCGACTGACAGGCCGCCACGGTGCCGTCGCCGATCGGCACCGTGGCCGCCATCCTCGCTTGTCTCACCGGTTCCCCCGACTCCCGTCGAGCTACAGCCATGACCATCGAAGGACGGCAACGCCATGCCCGCCAGTGATCCCCATTCCATCCAGACTTTCGCACACGAGGTGCTCCGCCTGACCATCCCCGTGACGACAACCTTTTCGGAATTCCGAGAAGATTACGAACGCGCGGTGCCGGTGCTCGACGCCGCTCGAATCGAGCAATTCAAGAAGGAACGGGCCAGCTGGGACGTCGTCCGGGAGGCCACTGAGGAAAACGCCCCGCACAGCTTCATTCGGTACTGGGGCACCGACGTCGGCTCTCTGATGGAACTGGCCGCCGAATCGCGTCCGTGCGCAGAATACCTGATGGGCAATCACGTCTACGCCCAGCGCATGTTCCGGCACGACCCCTCGGTGATGCTCTACGCGCCATTGCGCACCGCGATCTACGTGGACCACGACGACCGAACCTGGTTCACGATCGATCAGCCCAGCACCCGATTCGACAGCTTTCACGATCCGCGCATCGCCCAGGTCGGGCGAGAACTCGACGCCGAGCTGGCCGCTCTCCTCGAACACCTCGGCCTACCAGTGCCGGCCGAATTGATCGCTGACGCCGACAACAACTGACGATCAGCAAAGCAATCCGGAACGATCCTGCGCCGGAGCTGCCCGCGGTCGCCCTGAGCCCGGTATCGCAGGAATCAGGGCGACCGCCACGGGTGTACCGCTTCTGCCGGCCGGCTAGAGGACTCGCCGCACAGCGCCGGTGTCGGCCGAGGTCGCCATGGCGGCGTAGGCGCGCAGAGCCTTCGAGACCGGACGATCGCGATCCGTCGGAGTCCACGGTCGCTCTGATGCGTCCATCTTCGCGCGGCGTTCGGCCAGGACTTCGACGGGGACGTCGAGCCGGAGTACCCGCTCGCGGACGTCGATGATGATCCGGTCGCCGTTCTCGACGAGTCCGATTGCTCCGCCGGCCGCGGCTTCAGGCGCGACGTGCCCGACGGAGATGCCGCTCGATGCGCCGGAGAACCGCCCGTCGGTGACGAGGGCGCACTTGGCGCCGAGGCCGGTGCCTTTGAGGAACGCCGTGGGGTGGAGCATCTCCTGCATCCCGGGGCCGCCGGCGGGGCCTTCGTAGCGCACGACCAGCACGTCGCCAGGTTTGATTCGCTTGGTGAGGATAGCGGATACGGCTTCTTCCTGGCTTTCGACGACCAGGGCGGGGCCTTCGAAGCGGAGGATGCCTTCGGGAACGCCGGCCGTTTTGATGATGGCGCCGTTTTCGGCGAGGTTGCCGCGCAACACCGCGAGGCCGCCGTCCGCGGTGTAGGCGTGGTCGAGGTCGCGGATGCAGCCGCCGGCGGCGTCGGTGTCGAGTGAGGACCAGCGGTTGTCCGTGGAGAACGCTTGCGTGGTGCGGACGCCGCCCGGCGCCGCGTGGTAGAGCTCGACCGCCGCGGCGGACGGCGAGGCGGCGCGAATGTCCCAAGTGGACAGCCAGTCCGACAGTGACGCGGCGTGGACGGTGTGCACGTTCTCGTGGAGCAGCCCGGCACGCCAGAGCTCGCCCAGGATGGCGGGGATGCCGCCGGCGCGGTGGACGTCTTCCATGTGGTAATCGGAGTTCGGCGCCACCTTCGACAGGCACGGCACGCGGCGGCCGATGGCGTCGATGTCGCTGATCGTGAAGTCGACCTCGCCTTCCTGTGCGGCGGCGAGGATGTGCAGCACGGTGTTGGTCGAGCCGCCCATGGCCATGTCGAGCGCCATCGCGTTCTCGAACGCGGCGCGGGTGGCGATCGAGCGGGGCAGCGCCGACGCGTCGTCCTCGCCGTACCAGCGCTTGCACAGCGACATCACCGTGCGGCCGGCCTCTTGGAAGAGTTCTCGTCGCGTGCCGTGGGTCGCCAGTGTGGAGCCGTTGCCGGGCAGTGACAGGCCCAGTGCTTCGGTGAGGCAGTTCATGGAGTTCGCGGTGAACATGCCGGAGCACGAACCGCACGTGGGGCACGCGACCTGTTCGACGGCGGTGAGGGCGCTGTCGTCCACGTCCTTCGACGCCGACGCGGCGATCGCGGTCAGGAGGTCGGTGGGGGCCTGGGCGACGCCGCCGACGACCACGGCTTTGCCGGCCTCCATCGGCCCGCCGGAGACGAACACGGTGGGGATGTTGAGGCGCATGGCGGCGTTGAGCATGCCCGGCGTGATCTTGTCGCAGTTGGAGATGCAGACGAGGGCGTCGGCTTGGTGCGCGTTGACCATGTACTCCACGGAGTCCGCGATGATCTCGCGGGAGGGCAGCGAGTAGAGCATGCCCGAGTGGCCCATCGCGATGCCGTC